>NZ_JAUBUB010000037.1:0-53245 GCF_036705265.1 Microcoleus sp. B4-C2 | reverse complement strand
CGTCCTTTTTGGACGGGCGGGACGCCCATCCCACAATAACAATTAAAATTGTAAGTTATTTAATTCGCGATCCTAAGTGGTTTATCGATATTGCTTACAGTACCGCTTGATTTTGGACGAGTTTTTTATTTGGTAGTCCATTAATCAACAGCATTAATGCGCTCGATTTGTGTGTTTGTTTGAGGCTATTCGCGCCGTACTCGATCAAGCGTTGTTTCGCATCTTGACGGGTTAAATCCACAGATCGAGTGCGTCGGTTGAAGCATTCGATCTGTGGGTAAGCTCCAAAATGTGGAGAGTTGGGGATTCATCGGTTTGATTTTTTGGAGTTAGTCAATGAGCAGAAATTGTTTGCCACTCTTGAATCGCCGTCGATGGGATTTGTAACTCGATCGCTGAACCAGTTACCACTGGTAAAGTTAGGTGAAGGGGAATTTCAGCCTGCAACTGCGGTAGGACAGACTTAATGTCATATTCTGCGACATTCGCTGGGGTTGGTGTGCCCTTAGAAATTTCGCTAGAAATATCCTTGGCGGTTAGAGTTTCGCCCATAGATGTTGTCAGAATCAGCGGTTGAGTGCGATCGAATTCCACCGCACCAGGAAAGCCCACGACGCGCAGAGAGACAGTAGAACTACCTTCAGGATGGATGCGTTTGAAGGCGATCGCCTGCCAGGACTTTCCGGTCTGATCCCGCAGATTTTGCCGGGATTGATACAGCATCTGCCCTGGATATTCTTCGATTTTCGTCACAGCAGAAAAAGCAGGTAAGGGAATACAGACAAGCAGTAAAACGCAGATACAAGCAGCCAGCAACCCGCGCATTAGGCGAATTTTATAATCATTAAAAAAGCAGATAAATTTCATCACACAATTCCTCAAGAACTTAATATTACTGGCAATTACAGAGTGAAAGTTGGGGATTTTAATCCTGATTTTTTTGCGGCATTACCTAGGAATGAGAATTAAATAACTTCCACAAGTTTGTGGGATGGGCGTCCCGCCCGTTCTTTTTGGACGGGCGGGACGCCCATCCCACAATAACAATTAAAATTGTAAGTTATTGAATTCGCGATCCGTAGAGGAGATCGCCTCTCCTGCGTTTTTCCAGCCTGCAAAACTTGGCGGAAATCCCTGGACATTTTCATAGCCCAATAGGTGCAATGTCATTACTCCCATTGCCGATCGATAGCCCGTTGAACAGTACAAAACTACGGGGCGATCGCGCGGAATTTTATCCAGATTGTGCGCTAGTGTTCGGAGTGGAATATCGATCGCATTAGCGATATGTCCTGATCGATACTCAGAGGGTTCTCGCACATCCACCAACAGGGTTTTAGGGTTCTTTAATAGGTTTTTTAACCCTTCGACATTGGCGATCGTGTAATAGCCTGCTGGAATCGACGTGAGGAAGCGATCGACTCCCGATTCCAGATTCACGTTTTTTTTCAGACATTGTTTGCATCTTTTATTGAAAGATTGGTTCAGTTTCTATGATAGTTGCTGCGAGGATCGGGTTTTGCCCAATACCAACCAAGAGGCAAAAACATAGTGCAAATCCCAGTAATATCGTCTGAATTGGTTTCTTAAAGCTCATAGATTTCTCCTGAAATGGATTCTTAAGGGTTCATTTTGTCAGCCAGATATTTCAGCACCATTGTCAATCAATTGATTATGGCATTGAATATATAGCCGATACTAATAATGCCAACAGTCATTAACCCAACAAAAACGGCTAAGAGTTGAGGTTTCAAAACTTTTTTAAGAATCACTATTTCAGGCAGAGATAGTGCTGTTACTGCCATTGTGAAGGCCAAAACTGTACCCATAGCCATTCCTTTATTGACTAAAGCTTCGGTAATCGGCATTACACCCGCAATGTTCGCATAGAGTGGCACGCCCAACATTACCGCGATCGGCACTGCAAAAGGATTATTTGCACCTGCATATTGAGTGATAAAATCTGTTGGCACATAACCATGAATCCCCGCCCCGATCGCAATACCACCCACGACATAGAGCCACACCGATCGCACAATGGAGCTCGACTGGAACCATCCTTGCTCAAATCTTTGCCCCCAAGTTAGCATCACTGGTTCTGGATTGTCCTCATCACCTAGAGGTATTTCTTGATGAGATTTTTGCAGTTCCCAAACAAAGGGTTCCACCCATTTTTCTAATTTTAGTAATCCGATGATATATCCAGAGGCGATCGCCAAACCCACACCAAAACCGATATAGATCAGTGTCACCTTTAGTCCAAACAATCCCCACAGCAGGATAACAGCAACTTCATTTACCATTGGCGCTGCCATCAGATAAGAAAAGGTCACACCTAAAGGCACACCTGCTTCTAAGAATCCGATGAACAAAGGAACCGCAGAGCAAGAACAGAATGGTGTGACGATTCCTACCATTGCCGCCAAGATATTTCCCGCAAAAGTGCGCTTTCCTTCTAGCAAAGAGCGAACACGCTCTGGTTCTAAAAAGCTTTGAAATGTCCCAACAATGAAGCTAATTACAATTAGTAATGTTAAGACTTTTGGCACATCGTAAAGAAAGAAATGCAGACTCGATCCTAAATGCGATGAAATCGACAAGCCGAAGATTTGGGTGACAATCTGGGTTGCCAACCAATCAAAAGGATAAAATGGATCGAACATAACTTTGCCTCTTTAACGCTGCAATAAGGGCTGAATTTGTTCTGGACTGAGCACTTGACCTTTGCTGACGACTTTGCCATTGATTGTCATGGCGGGAGTAGACATCACACCTCGTTTAGCGATTTCGATGGGGTCGGTAATGTGCAGAATTTCAGCATTTAAATTGAGATTAGTTACAGCTTGTTTGGCATTTGCCTCTAGCTGTTGGCATTTTTTGCAGCCTGAACCCAAAATTTCAATCTTGATAGCATTCATGACATAACTCCTTTTTTGTATTCTCTAATTCAGTTCAGCTAATGTCTAGATTCTCTAGACTTTTTTCTCAAAGTAAGTATGAGCAAAACTTCCAAGAGGACAGTTAGGCTTCTGGTCAATTCCCAAAATCTGAAATTGCTCAAGATATTGCGCCTCTGTCCAGCCTTCTTGTTCTGCCAATACCAATAAGGTAAATACGCCCGCCCGCCATCCAGAGGCACAGCGAGTATAAATCGGCTGGGGGGATGCTTTCACCGCTTGCTTGAAGGCTTCTAGTGTTTCGACGGTCAAGTTTTTGGGTGAAACGGGAACACTGACATATTCCAAAGCCTGTTCTTTCACCATTGACACATCAAGCTGATTTTTCTCAGCAGCAGGACACAAATCAATGACAGTCTTGTAGCCTTTTTGGGCAATTTATTGCAAGGCTTCAGACTCGGCAATAGAACCAATGGCTAGGGTATTGGTGATGGTTTTGAACATAATGACGCACTCAATAGATGATAATCTTGGTTGATTCAACTATAAACCCTATACCCATGTATAATGTCAAGAAAATTTTCAAAATATCTGGTTTTTGATTTTGACGATCTTTAAGCAGGATTTTTTATTGTTCTGTGTCAAGGACGAGGCATTGATAAGCTGGATCGGGATGGTCAAATTTGGTTTTGCATTGCTCGACTAAAGGTACTAGCTCATCATGGAGCGATCGCAATTGGTCGATATTTTCCTCAATTTCCTTAACTTTTTTGCTGAGTCTTTCATAAACAGCTTTACAGGTAAGTAGTTTCCCTTCCTTTAACGATATAATCTCCTTAATATCATTCAAACTCAGCCCTAAAGACTTGGCACGGCTAATAAAGGCAAGTCGATCTACATCTAACTGGCTAAAAAGCCGATATCCGGCTTCAGTACGCTGGGGAGATGGAATCAGCCCAATCCGCTCGTAAAAATAAAGCGTTTGGGGATTGATTCCTAAACTACGGGAGACTTCGCTGATTTTGAACATTGATAAAACGACCTAGCAATCTAGTAAACTAATACTAAATCCTATACTGAGATCACGTCATTCGATTTTAGATTTTAGATTTTAGATTTTGGATTGACTTGCGCGAGATAAACTCGGGGGCTTGAGGATTTTAGATTTTAGATTTTGGATTGATTCCACGGATAAATCACGTGGCGGGTACCATCAAGAAATTCTTGGTCAAAGGAAGCGATCGCTCAACATCCCTAACACCAGGATTGTTCTCCCGGAGGATTGTGCAGTAACTCCCGAATATTGGCTTCGATCACCCGGTAGCCCACATTGCCGTTGAGTCTCTGCCGTCCTTCATTAAAAATCAGGGTGGGGCTGACTGTAACCGTATGCTCTTTGACTAATTCAAAATCCTGGGATAGCTTGGCATAAGCCTCACCACTATCGATCTGAGCTTCGATAGCAGCGATCGGCAGTCTTAACTCCTCCGCAATTCCAAATTGTACCTTGCGGTCAGAAACATCTGCGAGTTGGGTAAAAAATGCCTCCCGAAATGCCCAGGTTGCTTTTTCAAATACCTGTTGATTTCGCTCTACTAAATCCTTCGTTTCTAGTAGTTGAATCGCATGGAGAAACAAATGACAGGATGTCGATGAAAATGGTGTTACCTTAATCCAAATATCAGGATGAACGCTGATGTGATCGAACTTTTTCGCAACCTCCTGGACATGATTGCTGTATCCTTGCAAACCACCGCGATCGCGCCATCGGTTTTCCAGTTTTTCACGAGCAACACCAAAGACAGGGACAAAGTGCTGTGCGATCGCAATCTTGTCTTCAAAGGTTGTTTTCAACTCATCCAAACGAATCTGAGCAATATAAGCCCAAACGCAGAGAACATCGGAAAAGTAAAAAATACGAATCGGTTCCATATCACTTCATCCTTAGACCCACCAGGGTTTCTTTCTAGTACGAGGATCAGTTTCCGTCCAAGCTGAGATCAAAATGCTGTTATCGATCACTGAAACCTGGACAATCTTGAGCGGTAGAGGAGCTGGGCCATGCACCACCGTCCCATACAGACGCTGATTGGATGTCCCTAACTTACTTTCGAGTTACCACAACCCAATCGTCCGCTGTTTTGACAATCTTAGCATTCTGCAAACCTAAATGTTTTAAAACAGGTTTTTCTAACAGAAAATAAGGTTGAGGAAGAGTTTGCCATTTCTGTTTCAGCGTCGGCGCGTCGGCGACAATAACTTGGCGTTGACTGTAAAAATTCAGCGATGGACGGCCCAAGCGGTGAGAAGTAAACACTTGTTGATCGGCCGGAGTTCCTGTGCGGACAATTTCGGCGATCGGCTTAACCGGATAATCCTCGGCCAGTTCCCACACCCAGTTATCTGAAGCCACCAATACCAACAGCGTCAGGTAAGTTCCCCAAATTAAAACTAATATAAACTGTCGGTCTTTGCGGTGCAGCAACACGGCCGCCATTGTCATTGTCAAAGCTACAAACATCAGCATTAACTGCAAATCTCGCTCTGGAGGCGCAATTTGTCCCCCGATCCATACCCAGCCACTGAAGTACACGCAACCGACGACAGCAACTATAGCCAGCACTGCCAAAATCGCGGGATGAGGCAGCAAAGAAATAGCATCAAAACGTTCTTCTGCTTCCTCTTTGACGGGTTCTGGCGGCAGCCACAGTTGCTCCCAAACTTCAGCGAGATAACTGCCAACAGCAAGAGCAAAAGCTGGATAAATTGGCAAAACATACCACGGCAATTTAGTAGTCATCACAGAAATAGCCAGCAGATATACTCCTGTCCAAACCAAGACTAATTTTGGCCCGGCAAAATTGCGATTTTCCCAACTCAGGCGCAGCCCTTGTAGCCAAAATAACTGCCACGGCCAAGCTAATTTTAAAATTTCTAAAAGATAATACCAAGGCGGGCCTCTGTGACTGCTTACAGGTTCCGAAATGCGCCGGAAAGATTCGTTAATTAAATTAGTGTGGATGAAATATTGGCCGTAGTGCAGCCATTGGGCAAAATACCAAGCAGCTACTGGCAATGTTCCGATCGCCAATCCGCCCCAAAGATACCCAGAAGTGAGGAGTCGCGGGGTATCCCAAACCAAAAAAATACAGCCAACAGCACCCAGCAGCAGCCCCAACATGACGCCCTTAGTGAGGCAAATGAGTCCGAACCCAATCCCCGCGCCCAAAGCGTAGCGCAAGTCGCGGCGCGATCGTAGCAAACACCACATCGCCCCCAGCAAAAAACACAAAACTGCTCCATCCAACATCGCCAAACGTCCATGCCGCACCACCGGTAACAGCGTCAGATACACGAGGGCAGAAAAAATGGCGATCGAGCGTCTAGGAAACAACTCCCTGCCAATGGCGTAAAGCAAGGGCACTGAAGCCGCCGTCAGCATCGCCGGTACCAACCTCGCCGTCAATTCGCTGACACCGCCGACGGCAAAACAGAGCCCGATTAGCCAGTGTACCAGCGGCGGTTTGTTGAAATAAGGCATAGAGTCGATCGTCGGATACAGCCAATTTAAGTTGCCGCGCCAAATTTCGCGACTTACCTGCGCTGCAATGCCTTCATCCCAATCCCGCAAAGCCACGCCGCCCAGATTCAGCCCGAAAATCAGCACTGCAGCCAACAGAAAAGCCAGCATCCACACTTTATCTGTAAAGCTGTCATTCCAGCGATTTTTCGGTTTGCGGCTTAGGAATGGAAAGATTTCTGACATAAGTTAAGAGAGTTTTGAGCGTCCCAAACTGAAGGTAAACTTAGACAGCAGTTATTTGCGACTAGGAAAATACCATGAACTTGCCTGTAATTATAGATATTATCATTGGCTTAGTATTTATCTACCTGACTTTAAGCTTGCTAGCTTCGGAAATTCAGGAACTGATTGCTACTGTTTGGCAGTGGCGGGCGGAACATTTAAAGAAGTCGATCGAAGTGCTGATTTCTGGCGGCAGCGAAGGTGCGAAAGATCCCCTGCAATTTAAGCGAGTCGGACAGTTAGCCCATGCGATTTACGCCAATCCGATTATCAAAGATTTGAATCAGGGAGCGAAAGGGCTTTTATCAGAGGGATTCCGCTCTGTTACGCACCGCATGGGGGATTTTTACCACGGAATTACGGGTACTAAAAATGTTTTCGGCAATAAATCCAGTGGGCCTTCTTATATTCCAGCCGAGTGTTTTTCGGCTAGCCTTTTGGAGACTTTAAAGGTTTCTAGTTTGCTCAGCTCTATCTCTAAAACCCGATTGGAAAGATTTAAAGATTTACAGTTGGCACAAATTCAACAGATTGGAGCGAATCTGAGTTTACCGGATGCTACTAAACCGATTATTGAGCAAGAATTTAGGTGGCTGACTGCGGAGTTCAATCGAGTTGTTGAAGATTATCAAAACAATTTAGCAAGTTTGAACAACAGCTTAGATCGAATGTCGGAAAAGCTAGGATTTTATATTAAGGATTCTCAGGTTTATCTACCAGAAACCGAGCAGGGAGGGAGAGAATTTCAGAGGCAGATGGCATTTGTCAAGGCTCGTTTTGACAGCCCCATTGAGCGGGTGGCGCTGCTGGGGCAACTACAACCGAGTTTCAGCAATCTGTTAAATACTGTTAAAAAAAGTCAAGATTCGGTAGCAGAAATTATGGAGCTAAAAGAGGAGAGTCCGATTTATCAACAAATTCAAGAAACTTTGGACCGTATGCCAGAATCTTTGAAACGCAGCCTTTATATTTTAGCGCAGCGCGCTGAAAAAGGCGGCGGAGATACTCAAGAGCAGTTGCAGCGGTTTCAGAAAGAAATTGAAATTTGGTTTGACCAATCGATGGAGCGTGCTTCTGGTGTTTACAAGCGGAATGCTAGAGGGGTAGCGATTTTGCTCGGAACTGCGATCGCTGTCGCTGCTAATGCTGATACCATTCATATTATTAATCGGTTGTCGAAGGATTCGATGTTGCGATCGACTGTTAATGTGTACGCTGAGCAGTTGGTGGAAAAAAATGCTAGGACTAAATTAGATAATTTACCAAGTCTGAGAAAAGTTCAAAAGGATGTAGATATAGCTTTGGATGAGGTAGCTCTGCCTTTTGGATGGAGCGAACAGAACAGCTTGGAACGAGATAAGCAGGGGAATTTATTGTGGCCGGCTTTGATTGCAAGATTGTTTGGTTGGATATTGAGCGGCGTAGCTATTTCTATGGGGGCTGCTTTTTGGTTTGAGGCGCTCAGCAAGATTATTAATATCCGCAATGCAGGGAAAAAACCGCCATCTTCCACAGAATCTTGAGCGGTGCAGTTGCGAGGCCAATCTACTAAGTGTCATACCCTTTTAGATTTTAGATTTTAGGTGGGGGAATGACTCAAGACTATCGAGGTTTGAAGCACGGGGCTAGATTTGGATTCTTTTTTGAAAGTGGTATCACGGATAGGATATCGGATCGATCGGTAATTTGGCGTTTGCCGGAAGTCAGGGAAAACACGCAGAATATAAATTCCGTGCGATCGCGGATGGCAGTGTGGCAGAAATAGGGCAAACTGATAGATAGGTGAAATAAGAATGAGCGAAATAAATAAGGTCGCTGGCAGTTTCAGAAGCTCTGACTCCAAGGCTGTATCTACCGCTAAACACACTTTTGGAGGACGGAATATGTTGACTTCTTTAAGGGAAACGACTCCCGCCTCGGAATACGCAACTCCCCCATCCAAAAGCTTTGTATTCAAGGACTCCAGCATCAATCAAGGTGGATATTTTGTTTCCAGAATTTTGGCTGGGGAATCTGACTGCATCGAGAAAATAACCTCGGCACTTCAAAAACCTGCCTCTATCCTTAGAGAGATTGACAAAGTTCGCTCGACTTATGACTGTCGCTCGAACCAACTGCAATTAGGCTTTGTTATCCTCAGTTCAGATTACCTCGAACCATACAAAAGTCAATTGTCAAAATCGCATATTTCTCTGACTCAAAACAGCGGACTTGGTTGGTGTTATGCCGATCGAGATAGTGATACACTCAGCAACGGCGGTGGGCGCGATCGACTGTTTGCTAATTAAGGAGAGTAATTTAATGCAGGGTATGGAACGTACCGAGGGCGACTGAACCCGAATGCAATTGTAATTATGGACGCAGGGGCGATCGCAATCAACGATTTCGATCTGACTAAATCAGCAATCATATCAACTCCCGCTGAATAATTTGAATCACGTTTGCAGTGAGGATGGCAGTCCTCACAGTGTGTAGCACCCCATAAGCCAATTGATTTCCAGCGATGGGTTCCACTTAATCTTAGATTGTTTTGACTGTTAGTAAATGCGACCAAACGTCCTGGGAATCAGTATTTAGGTGTACCGCAAACCTAGCAAAGTCAAAGCATATAGAATTGTTCAAAATCTACATAATTCAGTTTTACCTTGGATGAAATACAGCTAGGGAAACTCTAGTGCATTGTGCCTCTACGTAAAATCTCACACTCAAATAAAAACTACTAAATATAAGAGGAGTTATTCGGGGGTGAATTACCTCCACTATTTCCGCATCCCTCAACTCAGCCTACTATTAGCAAAATAAGGTCAAAAAAAATTGGATAATAGAACCTAGATTTATTTCAATATTCCCGATTAATATTGCGATCTATTCCCATAGATAGAGGCTCAGATTTCCATTTTAGTTAAAAGTAAAAATGCAAATGCCGAGCAAAATAAATCAACAAAAATATTTTAAAAAAGGCATCATCTATCAATTGGGTGTTAAGATATAATGAAATAAGCCTGATGAGATAACTCCGGGGTGTATCTACTAATAATGCCCTTAATGGAGTCTCCAATATGAGTTCTACATTCGCTCAAGTTAACTCACAATCTGCTTTTGAAGAACGGCCAGTGCGCTCCTTAGTCTTCATTGACGCCGGCGTGAAAGATTACGAGTCAATTACAGCAGGAGTGCTGCCCGGACAGCAGGTAGTAATACTCGATCGCACCAAAAACGGCATCGAACAAATCACATCCGAGATGGAAAAATACGCCTCTACTAAGGGGGCGATAGACTCGGTTCACATTATTTCTCACGGCAGTTCAGGCAGCCTACAATTAGGCAATACCGCTCTGGGTTCAGATAACATAGAGCAATACAAAAGCCAGTTGGAAAAGTGGCAAACTTCACTAGCCCCAGAAGCAGACATCATGCTGTACGGCTGCGATGTAGCAGGCGGTACAGGTGTTAATTTCGTCGATCGATTCAGTCAATTAACCGGAGCTGACGTTGCGGCCTCTACCAACATAACTGGCAGCAACGGCGACTGGAATTTAGAATTTGCTAAGGGTCAGATTGAATCTCCCTTAGCTTTGGGGCCAGAGGCTATGGCAAGTTACCAAGGTGATTTAGCTACGATCGTAGTAGCCAACAATAGCGATAGCGGGCCGGGTTCATTAAGGGCTGCGATCGCCACCGCTGTTGCCGGCGATATCATTACCTTCGCTCCAGGTTTAGCCAACCAAACCATTACCCTCACCAGCGGTCAACTCGATATTCCCGTTGGCAAAAACATCACCATTGACGGCGCCGCCGCACCCGGTTTAACCATCAGTGGCAACAACGCATCCCGCGCCTTTTTTGTCAATGCCAACGTTGCGACTGCTACGAATTTTACAGTCAAAAACCTCGCTATTATCAACGGTAAAACGGTGGATAATGGTGGGGCGATCGGTACACAAGACGAAGTAACGATGACCGTAGAAAACGTTCAGTTTACCAACAACGTGGCTGATAAAGGCGGCGGTGCAATCTTCAGCGGCTGGAACAACACCCTGACCGTTACCGACAGTAAATTCACCGGAAATAAAGCCACTGCAACCAACGATGAACGTGGCGCTGGCGGTATTGCTTTTGCAAGTAATAAAAACCTCACCGTTGTTAACAGCGACTTCACCAACAACTTAGGAATTAATGGTGGGGCAATTAACAGCCTAAACGGCAAGTTAACAGTTGAAAACTCGCGATTCATCGGCAACGATACCACCTCCGGCCAGTTCGCCCCAAACGATCCCAACGGCAATTCTTTTTTAAGGGGTTTCGGCGGGGCAATTTACACAGACCGCGCCAGTTCTACTGACGAGCCTTCCGGCACAATTAAAATCAGCAAAAGCGTATTCCAAAACAACAAAGGGCGAGGCGAAGGCGGAGCAGCTTATCTGTTTACCGGCACCCAAGATAGCGTAAGTATTGCAGACAGCACCTTCCAAAATAACGAAATTCTGGCGCTACCCAACGGTGGAAATGCTGGAAACGGTGGTGGGGTAACGATTTTGAGCGACAGAACCAACCAGGGATTGACCATTGCCAACACCACCTTTGCTGGCAACAAAGCCAATAATCAAGGTGGCGGGCTGTGGATGCGAAATGCCCCTACTACGATTACTAACAGTACGTTTTCTGGCAACTCCACGGCGTTTGCTGCTGGTGATTTCAACAAACTCGGCGGTGCAATGACTCTTGGTGCACCCACAACCATTCTCAACACGACGATCGCCGATAATTCTGCAGGCTGGGTTGGTGGAGGTATCTTCGCCAATGCCAATAATGTCACCCTCAAAAACACTATTCTTTCCAACAATACAGCGGCTAACGGAGGAAACCCTTGGGGCATTCAGCAACACGTCACCGCCCAATATAGCGATCAAGGAGGGAATTTTCAGTGGCCGGCCAAAAACCCCAATGACGGAAGCGATTTCAATGCGACGGCAAGTGTGACGATCGCAGACCCCTTACTTGGCCCTTTGCAAAACATCAACGGCGCTTTAGTCAGGCCCCTGCTGACAGGAAGTCCGGCAATTGATAAAGGGATTGCCACCGGCGCACCCGCTACAGATCAGCGAGGCCTGACTCGCCCTCAAGATGGCGACAGCATTCCAGGTGCGATCGTGGACAGCGGCTCTTTTGAATTGGGAGGTAGTGTCGTCCCAGTGCCCACACCGACTCCGGCGCCAACTCCGACGCCCACACCCGAACCCACTCCCACACCGGAACCGACTCCGACTCCCACACCGGAACCGACTCCAACTCCCACACCGACTCCGGCGCCAACTCCGACGCCGGAACCGACTCCGACTCCCACACCGACTCCGGCGCCAACTCCGACGCCGGAACCGACTCCAACTCCCACACCGACTCCGGCGCCAACTCCGACGCCGGAACCGACTCCAACTCCCGCACCGACTCCGGCGCCAACTCCGACGCCCGCGCCGACTCCGACTGAGACTCCGACACCCACACCGGAACCGACTCCGACTCCAACACCGACTCCGGCGCCAACTCCGACGCCCGAACCGACTCCAACTCCCACACCGGAACCGACTCCAACTCCCACACCGGAACCGACTCCGACACCCACACCGGAACCGGCACCAACTCCCACACCGGAACCGGCACCAACTCCCACACCTGCGCCGACTCCGCCGCCGACACCAACTCCCGCACCGACACCAACTCCGGCCTCGGATGGTTCCCTGCTCGATAGCCTCAACGCCCCGCAACTCGACTCTGCCACCATCACCCCCAACCCCGTCCAAGAAACTATCAACGGCGGTAACGATGCCGATTTCATCATGGGCGGTGGCATCAACGAGTCGATTAACGGACAAGTCGGCAACGATATTCTTTACGGCATGGGCGGCAATGACAACATTGACGGCGGTGCAGATAACGACTCAATCTTCGGCAATGGAGGCAGCGATTTCATCTCTGGCGACGCTGGCAACGATACCATCTACGCTGGCAAAGATAATGACACTGTGGTTGGTGGTGAGGGCGAGGACTTGTTGAGGGGAGATTTAGGCAATGATACAGTTGCCGGCGGCCTTGGCAACGACAGCATTTTCGGCGGTAAAGATGACGATATCTTGCTGGGTGAAGATGGAGACGACTACATTTTAGGCAACTTGGGAAATGACACAATTAATGCTGGAAATGGCAACGATATTGCCTTTGGCAATGAAGGTGCAGACCTGATTTTTGGCTTATTGGGAAATGACACGCTTTACGGCGGCAAAGAAAACGACAGTCTCGATGGCGGTGAGGGCAACGACTTGCTTTTGGGCGGCAATGAAAACGATGTGCTGTTCGGCGACATCGGTAACGATACCCTGTACGGCGGCAAAGCTAATGATATTCTCAGCGGCGGTGCTGGGGACGATTTCCTTTCCGGCGATGTTGGGGACGATACATTGACTGGTGGTTCGGGAAATGATGTGTTTTTCCTCAATCAAAGTTTGGGTAGCGACATCATTACTGATTTCCGCAAGGGAGAGGATTTAATTGGGTTGAGTTCTGGTTTGAGTTTTAATCAACTCAGTATTACTTCCAGCAACAATCAAACTTTGATTACTGTGACGGACACCAATCAATTGTTGGCGAAGCTTAACAATATTACCCCCGGTATTCTCACCGCTAGCGATTTCACTCAGGTAACAATCTAACTGGCTGGGGTAGGGTGCGCCATCAGCAGCCCGCCCCTACGCAGGGCTGTTTCATTCTCTTGTAGGGGCAGCCCCCCGTGGCTGCCCCAATCTCTGAAACATGAGCAAATCGTGGATGGGGAGGGTAGGCACGGGGAGTAGGGGTAGCACTACAAGAGTCAAAATCATCGTTTTCTTGAGAATGAAACAGCCCTGCGCCCCTACGGGGGCTACGCCAACGAAGAGGAGCGATCGATCTGATTCTTTTCAAGTGCGATCGGTAATAAATCTTGTTTATTGCCGATCGCCCACACCTAGAATGAGACACACCCGTCTATTGCAATCCTGAGCTGGCTAGCCATAAGTAGCGGCCGAATAAAGCCTGCTTTCTCAACCAATAATTTTCAGATTTGTGGGAACTTTTTTACAGATAGGAAAAAAGTTAAATTAATCAAAATTTTAGGGAATTTTCCTGGTTTTATCTAATGTGAATGTATCAGGTACTAGCTAGAGCAATTCTCAGGAACTCAGAACCACATAAAATATTTTCTGAATTTTACCTGACCAAGGCTTCCCAATGGTTTGATGCACTACGTATCTGGCTAATGGTGTGCATAGCAAATCTACCGAGGTTCCCGTGCCGGACTATTTACATTACATCCTCTGCATTTAATTGCTAAAAAAAATCGCAATTTTTACACAGCAAAAGCTGATTAGGGAGAAAAGTATTGGGTTTCACTTAGGGATAAGATTCAAGTTTTTCCCTAAAGTTTAATATCCCCGATGGATTACCGAGGTTTTAATTCTGCCTACTGCCTTCTGCATCTCTAGCCTTCTGCTTTCAAGGTGAATCTACCAGCAAATAGTAAACATTCTCATGGGTATGCCAAATGAGTTCAACTTTTGCCACCAACATGGATTCACAATCTGTTCTCCACAATGCTGGTTCTAAATCTATTGTCTTCATTGATTCCGACTTAGATGACTATCAAACTCTTGCCGGTGGCGTGCTTCCCGGTGCAGAGATCATCATTTTAGATAAAAATGGTAACGGAGTCGAGCAAATTACTGCGAAACTGCAAACAATTTCGGCTGCGGGGGAAACTGTAGACCAAGTTCACGTTTTTTCTCACGGCAATTCGGGCAGCTTGCAGCTAGGTTCTGCAACGTTAAATGCGGATAATTTATCACAATATGAAAGCCAGTTGCAAGGGTGGCGAAATGCGCTAAGCGACCAAGCAGATATTGTGATTTACGGTTGTGATGTTGCTGCGGGTTCGGGAAGCGATTTTGTCGATCGCCTGGGCGAGTTAACCGGGGCTGATATTGCTGCATCTAGCGATCGCACTGGCCGCGGTGGTAACTGGAATTTGGAGTTTGCCAAGGGCGATATTGAAGCACCGCTAGCCTTGACTCCAGAGGCAATGGCGGATTATCAAGGGGCTTTAGCAACTATTACCGTTACCAACAATAATGATAGCGGGCCGGGTTCATTGAGAGATGCGATCGCCTCCGCAGCAGCCGGCGATACCATTCAATTTGCCTCCACTCTTGCGGGCCAAACAATTACCCTAACGAATGGTCAACTTGTTATCAACAAAAACTTGACAATTGATGCAGTTGGTGCAGCCAATTTAACCATCAGTGGCAACAATGCTTCGCGGGTCATTCTCACAGAAGGTTCGACCAATGTTACTCTAAAAAACCTGATTATTGCCAACGGCAAAGTTTCTGGTACTGACCCCAATAATCAGACAACTAGCGCCGGTGGTGGCATTCAAACAGGAGGTAGCAGCACTTTAACTTTAGAAAATTGCCAAGTCAATAATAATGTTGCCGGTTTTGGTGGCGGCATTTACACGGGTTTTCGCAGCACGACGACTGTCATTAACAGCAAATTTAGCGACAATGATGGTTCACTAGCTAACAATACCGAACGTGGTGGCGGCGCGATCGCCACTAAAAGCGGCGGTGTTCTGACTATCAGAGATAGCGAATTTACCAACAACAAAGGCAGCTACGGCGGTGCTGTTAATAACCTGTTGGGCAGCATGACGATCGAAAACTCTAAATTCACAGGGAACCGCACAGATAAAGGCGTTGGCGGGGCAGTTTACGTCGATGGCGCTAATGCTTCGGGGCCGAATGCAACCCCCGGCCCAGTTGCCGGAACTATTGCTATCCGCAACAGCCTTTTTGATGGCAATATCGGAGCGAGAGAAGGAGGCGCAGCCTTTTTGTTTGGTTATTTGCAAGATAAAGTGGTCTTGGAAAATAGCACTTTTATTAACAATAAAGCTGTTAAAGATCCAGCAGGAGTTGGAGGTTCGGGAGGCGCAATTCGTCACGGAAATACCGAACTTACGGTAACAAATTCCACTTTTGCTAATAACCAAGCTGAAGATAATGGGGGCGGTTTGTTGTCAGGAGAGAATGGAAATATCAGCATTGTCAACAGTACATTTTCCGGCAACAGCGCTGCTAAGCAGGGCGGAGCAATGCTTGTCGCTAACAGAGATTCCTTTTCGACTAACATCGTCAATTCGACTTTTGCTCAAAATACCGCTGAATTTTCGGGAGGTATTGCTACTTTTAACGACCCTGTGAAATCGCCAATTACTGTCAAGAATTCGATTTTTGATAGGAATACGGCAAGTAATCCTTTTAAAACGAGGCAGCACACTGGACGGCAGCTAATCGATGGGGGAAACAATATTCAATTTCCCGCTAAACTGACCGTGGGAGATCCTAATGATAGTAATGTTACGGCAAATGTGACGATCGCAGATCCCTTACTCGGCCCTTTGGAAAATATTAACGGCGCTTTCGTGCTGCCGCTGCTAACAGGAAGTCCGGCAATTGATACCGGTACTGGTGCGGGCGCGCCGGCAGCAGATCAGCGCGGTGTGAGTCGCCCTCAAGATGGTGATAATAACGGAAGTGCGATCGTTGATATTGGCGCTTATGAATTTAACCCTACAGTCACGCCGACTCCAACTCCGACGCCCACTCCAACTGAGACTCCGACTCCGACTCCGACTCCGACTCCCACTCCCACGCCCACACCCGAACCGACTCCGACTCCCACACCGGAACCAACTCCCACGCCCACACCCGAACCGACTCCGACTCCCACACCGGAACCGACTCCGACGCCCACACCCGAACCGACTCCCACGCCCACACCGGAACCGACTCCCACGCCCACACCGGAACCGACTCCCACGCCCACACCGGAACCGGCCGTAGATGATTGCCTACTCGATAGCCTCAACGCCCCGCAACTCGACTCTGCCACCATCACCCCCAACCCCGTCCAACAAACAATCAACGGCGGCGACACTACCGATTTCATCATGGGCGGTGTCATCAACGATTCAATTAACGGACAAGCCGGCAACGATACTCTCTACGGCATGGCCGGCAATGACAACATTGACGGCGGCGCAGATAACGACTCAATCTTCGGCAATGAAGGCAGCGATTTCATCTCTGGCAGCGCTGGCAACGATACCATCTACGCTGGCAAAGATCCTGACACTGTTGTTGGTGGTGAGGGCGACGACTTGTTGAGGGGAGATATCGGCAATGATACAGTTGCCGGCGGCGTTGGTAACGACAGCATTTTTGGCGGTAAAGATGACGATATCTTGCTGGGTGAAGATGGCGACGACTACATTTTAGGCAACTTAGGAAATGACACAATTAATACCGGAAACGACAACGATATTGCCTTTGGCAATGAAGGTGCAGACCTGATTTTTGGCGACATCGGTAACGATACCCTGTACGGCGGCAAAGAAAACGACAGTCTCGATGGCGGTGAGGGCAACGACTTGCTGTTCGGCGGCAATGAAAACGATGTGATCTGTGGCGACATCGGTAACGATAGCCTGTACGGAGGCAAAGGTAATGATATTCTCAGTGGTGGCAGCGGTGCCGATTTCCTTTCCGGGGATGTTGGGGACGATACTTTGACTGGTGGTTCGGGAAATGATGTGTTTTTCCTCAATCAAAGTTTGGGTAGCGACATCATTAATGATTTCCGCAAGGGAGAGGATTTAATTGGGTTGAATTCTGATTTGAGTTTTAATCAACTCAGTATTACTTCCAGCAACAATCAAACTTTGATTACTGTGACGGATACCAATCAATTGTTGGCGAAGCTTAACAATATTACCCCCGGTATTCTCACCGCTAGCGATTTCATTACTCTGTAGTTATTATACTAAATCCGGTTTGTCTCTACCCTCGATCATTCTGCGTATCCTTCGGCGGTGGAAACCAGGGCAACCACGGGGGGATTGCCCCTACAAAAACGAAGTCTGCCTCCGCAGACTGAGATAAAAGGAGTAGTTAAGCCGGATTTAGTATTATAGCCTCTCCCAATAAAAAGTAGCCAAATATGATAAATTTTCTCTAATCTTCTGATGCTATAGCCACACATATTAATCTATTATTCCTAATAAAGCGGACTTGATATTATTTCGTTTTAATACGATCGCACAAATGTCTATCCTCCTCCTTCACATCGGCATTGGTTCGCAGATAATCCCCCACGCGATCGCATCCAGAGGCTAGTACCCGATCTAACTCTACACTCTGCTCTAAATTCCAGAGAATTACTGTTTTATCCTCTGAAGCAGAAGCAAGAGTTTTGCCGTCAGAACTAAAAACTAAAGACCCCACCCGTGCGTTATGTCCAATTAAAGTGGTAATCTCATTGCCGTCACGTTGCCAAAGTTTAATCATACCGTCACTACCCCCTGTAGCGATCGTTTTATTGTCAGGACTAAAAGCCACACTCCAAATTCCAGAAAGATGTCCCTTGAGAGTGTGTAGCAACTTACCATCACGACTCCAAAGTTTAGCCGTTTTGTCATCACTCGCCGAAACAATTATCTCGCCGTCCGGGCTGAAAGCTACACCAAAAACTAAACTACTGTGACCTTGAATGGTCTTAATTAACCTACCATCAAGCCGCCAAAGCTTAACTGTCTTATCTCCACTTGTTGAAGCAATAACCTTCCCATCAGGACTAAAAGCTACCCCCCAAACCCCAGCTTTATGTCCTCTGAGGGTAGTCAATTCGGTTCCGTCTAACTGCCAAAGTTTGACTGTTCTATCCCCACTGGAAGAAGCTATGATTTTGCCGTCAGGACTAAAAACAACTCTCCTCATATCAACTCCTCCTGGGAGAGTCTTCAATAAAGTGCCATCAGCACTCCAAAGTTTAACGGATTTGTCTGCACTAGCGACAGCAATAATTTTGTTATCGGGACTGATAGCAACACCACTAAACGCAGAGTTACGCCCCTCTAATCGCCTCAGTAACTTACGGTTTCTGTGCCACAGAAAAACCTCATTTCCACTTGATGAAACAACAAATTCTTGATTTTTGCTTAAAGCTACTCCCCAAACGCCAGCAGTATGTCTCCGTAGAATTGTCAGCAAGGAATTACTGAATTTCCAGAGTTTAACAGTGCCATCAAAAGAAGTCGATGCGAGATATTCCCCATTGTGACTAAATGAAAGATCGCTAATTGCGCTGCCATGTGCTTTGATCGTGGTGAGTAAGGTGCCGTCAATGTTCCAGAGTTTGAGTATTTGGTTATCAGAACCAGAGGCGATGGTTTCTCCATCGGGGCTAAAAGCTAATGCCTGAACTCCTGCCTCATGGGCGGCAATTGTTCTTAACAAAGTGCCGTCACGGTGCCAGAGTTTAATAGTACCGTCTCCAGTGCCCGCAGCGATCGCCTTACCATCAGGACTAAAGGTAATAGATAAAACAGGAGATTCATTTTGTGAAAGCGTTTTGAGCAAGGTGCCATCACGCCGCCAAATTTTCACAGTGCTATCTTCAGAAGCGGAGGCAATTAACTCTCCATCTGGGCTAAAAACTGCTTTCCTGACTACGCCACGATGCCCTGTTAATGTCTTGAATAATGTGCCATTGCGCCGCCACAGTTTCACCGTACTATCTTGGGAAGCTGAGACAATTAATTCTCCATCTGGGCTAAACTTGACGCTGTAAATTGGAGCTTTATGTCCTGTCAGAGTGTGTAAAGGTAGTGCTGCTTTATCTGTGGTACTGTTAAGCTGCCAGAGTTTAATTGTTAAGTCTCCACTCCCAGAAACGATAATCTGACGATCGGGACTGATCGCAATTCCTAGAACTGGTGCTATATGTGCTTTGAAGGTGCGAATTAATCGGCCATCTTGATGCCAAATTTGCACCTCCCCGTCGCTTGTCCCCACAGCGATCATCTCATCATCAAGACTAATGGCTAAGGCATTCATCCAACCACGATTGCCTGAAAAACGGTTATATTCAATTGCTCCATAAATTGCTCGACGTAGCGCCGATTCAACCATGTCATTTGTCGGGATATCTGTACCGTTTAATAGTTGTAGTTCTTTTCTGGCTTTGAGGGCTTCTCTTAAGGCATCTAACCGCTTATCTAAGGCAAATAAAGCTTCGGAATACTGCGTTATACTTTGAATTTTACCAATTTTTTCATTGCGTTGGCTTTGAGAGGCTTGATGATATTGTGAAAAGGCGATCGCTCCCAATCCTAAAGCTAAGATTAATGCCATACTTAGTGTTACTATAAAGTGTTTTTGTCGTTTGGCATTTTTTTTCTGCTCGAATAGTCGCGCTTCAACTTCTGTTAGTCGTGCTGCTTCTAGTCCTTGGTGCACTTCGATTCGATCTAATTCTTCACTTTGGGATAAAAACTGATAATCTAGGTCACTTAAACTTTTTCCTCGCGCCCAATTTTGAGCGTCTTTCAATGCTTGTCCCCGCAAGAGGCGCGATTTATCTTGTTGTTTTGCCGCCCACCACGCATCTAAGTTTTGCGAGTAAGGACGTAGTAATCCTAATTTAGTTTCTATCCATTCGCTGTCAAAAACTTTTTGATAAATTCGATTCTTTACTTTCAGAAAACCTTGTTTTTTTTCTACCAAGCCACTGAGTAGCAATTCTATTTGTTCTCGACTGTCATCGGTGGGCACTGGCACGCCTTGCCAAATTTTCTGGTAAATTCCTAGCCATCTACCCATGCGTTGCTCGTTTCGCAAGATGCGATCGCGGATTGTCTTTAAATGCTCAGGTTCATCTTGGGATTCCCAGTTATTGATGATGTTTTCTGTCACCACCGATTCCACAAAAAATTCCTCGGTTCCCGGTGGGATTTTTAAATCCCCGCTGTGGGATGCGCCCGCTATTCTTACCACTAATTCACATATTTTTTGAGTTAAAAATGGCTGTCCTTCCGTCCAAGCTAAGATTTCTTTGAGAACTGCCTGCGGATTGGCTATGACCTTTTCTAACCCTTTCGCTAATGGTTGCGCTTCTTCTAAGCTAAATCCTGACAAATCAATTGCTTGTCCGATATTAAAAGGTGTCCGATTTTTATCGGCGATTAAATCGCTGGGTGCAGCTACTCCGAAAATCGCGAAGGTAATCCGGTTGTAGGCAGGATTAATGGCTCGTTGGTTGTAACAATAACGAATCAAGGCGAAAAAGTCATCAACGGGAAAATCTAAGCTTAAAATACTATCAATCTCATCGACAAATATAAAAATTCTCTCGTTAGCAAAGTTTGCTAATAAAATATCTTCAATAAATTGACTCAATCTTTGGAGGAGAGAAACTTCTTCTTGTTCTTTCCACCAGGTTTTTAAATTGACTTTTCCTACCAAATTGAAACTGCGCCACAAATCGCCAACAATTCCTTTGTACCACTGTAGGGGAGTGATATTTTCGCTACCGATGCGGGTCATGTCGATCGTGCTGCATTGAAAACCTTCTGCTTGCAGTCGGTGCAGGGTACGGACTAAGAGAGAAGATTTGCCCATTTGCCGGGAGTTAAGCACGTAACAAAATTCGCCAGCTTTTAAGGCTTCATAAAGTTCGGAATCTGCTTGCCGCACTACGTATGTAGGCGCATCACTGGCGAGACTGCCACCAATTTGGTATGTTACCTGGGTCATGCCGTTTATGGGTTAATTTGAAATAGAGCTTCTAGCATTAAAAAAGTTGGTTTAGGATGTGGTGCGATCGCTTGCTTTCCCCGATTTAAACTTAACGGTCGAACAGATTTTTCAAGTGGGGCAATAACTAACTAAAGTTGTGCGAACCAAAATAGAGGCGGTACAACTCGCAGCTTAGCGTACAGCGGTTGTTATCGATATGAATCAGGCCCATACTAAATAATTTAGAAGCTACTATCGGATCTAATTCCACTCCGTGTTCCGATTTTACCACTTGTTTAAGTGCAACCATAAGTTCGGGTTCCTCTTGCAATGTTGCCCAAAAACTCCGCAAATAATCTTTATAAATTCCCGCTATTGTCGGAGCTTCTTGTAGTAGCCGATCTAGCGTTACACTGTTTTGACAGAGGTGGTAAAGAGCTAGCCGCACCAGATAAGGATGTCCCCCCACCATTGCCATCAGTCGATCGGCATTGGAGCCATCTGTCCAATCCACTCCGTGACGCTGGGCTAAAGCAAGTATCTGCTCTTCTGTAAAATAGGGCAATTGCAGTGGTAAACCGATATTAAAAGGCGATTCAGTGAGCTTTAAAGGAATATAAATTTCTGTGGAGTGAAGAACGATTAACCGCAGTTTTCCCAAGGTTTCAATCCGCTTTGCTTCTTCATGCCAGCTTCGCAGCAGTGGCAAAAATTCTCTGGCAATTTTTGGATACTCAAAAATTATATTTACTTCATTTAAAGCTAACACAAGAGGCTTACTGATTTCTGCTAATATATATTGTTGCAAATAGATGGTGCAACTTACTTTGCTACCCATGTCTTCATCCCAATAATCATCTAATAGAGGTGGTAATTCTAGGTGACGGCTGATGTTGGCACAAAACCAGCGTAAAAATTTATCGATATTGACTAAAACAGCTTCCTCGGCTTGCTGAAAATCTAAACTTACAGTTCGATAGTCAAGAGAAGTCGCGCGCTCTAAAATCCGTAACAGAAGGGAACTTTTTCCCATCTTCCTGGGAGCTTTAATCCGCAGCACACTTCCGGGTTTGGCAATCTCTCGATAGGCGAGTTCTTCAATTAGCGGGTGATGGATATAAAATGGCGAACCCAGGGGCACGGGAGATCCGGGAAATTCTAAAGGTGTTGCGAGGCATTGGCTGCGGGTGAATTCTTCAATTAATTGTCGTTCCTCTGCGGTTAGGGAACGTGATTCTAAACAAGAGCGAAAATTTGATTTGCTAATAGATGTCTGCAAGATTTGAGAGAGAGATTGCCACAAAGACGAGGCGATGTTTCTCAGGTAATGCTCTCCGTAATGAGAGCCAGATGCAATACTTGTATAAGTCTTTCCTTCCCAAACTTGGCGGAGTATGATTTCTTGTATTGGATATAAATCTTTTTGCAATCGGACACGAGTTAGCTGTAGTACCTCATCTATCGTCATAATTTGCAATTATCCCCTGAGTGTATCGTTGATATTATCACTTATAATTGACTGTAAAGCTGAGAGCGATCGCCGATTGGATTGCGACACGATCCTGTCGCGACATTTTTCCGGGGGTAATTGGTCAAATCGGTTAAATATCCCCGAAGAGTATCACTGTCAATAATCAAGAATTCCCTCGCGGGGTAGTGGCGGGTGTATTTAACCTGTCTGCACTCTTCAAGGGTACAAGACTCAACCCACCTCTACAGGTTTTTGAGAATGGTTCTCTTCGTTAAGTTTAATCCGTGACATCCGTTAAATCTGGTGATTTCCCCGTTGCCTGACTCAGGGCTGTTTCATTCTCTTGTAGGGGCAGCCCCCCGTGGCTGCCCCCATGTCCCAAACGCCTGTGCAGTCGTCTGTGGCGGGGTAGGCACGGGGAGTAGGGGTAGCACTACAAGAGTCAAAATTCATGTTTTTGGTGAGAATGAAACAGCCCTGCGTTGCCGGACTGATCGCTGAGTGCTATAACCTAATTTCAATGGGCGCTGGCGCTCTTACTGGAAAGGAATCTGCGCTCAGTTTTTCTTGATCGTTGCCCAAAATGTCATCCCGGTGTCACAGTTGATAGTGAAGGCAGAATTAAAAATGTGACAGTTGACTTTGCTAAAGCTGAGTCGATTGATGTTAATTTAATTAACAGTAGTTTCAGATCGCTGCATTTACTGATCGCAAGTGTTAAGTCCCAAAGTCTAATTCTTATTTTTGTACCCCCATTTTTTAAGTTTTTCCAGTAATCACATCTGAAAAATATTAGCAAATAACCGAGTTGATTTAATGCAAATGGTTCATAAAATGTTCCCAAATTATTTTATTCCTCACGGTCATTGCTACTTGTGGAAGCCTGGATTAGTGGGGCTACACGTTTTGTCCGATGGTTTGATAGCCGTCGCTTATTTTTTGATACCGATTACGCTGATTTATATTGTCAAAAAACGGCAAGACGTACCTTTTGACTGGGTTTTCATGCTGTTCGGCTCTTTTATTATATGCTGCGGGATTACTCATATTATGGAAATATGGACGCTGTGGCATCCTAATTATTGGTTCTCGGGTTTTCTTAAAGGGATTACGGCGCTGATTTCGCTATGTACCGCAGCCGTGCTGGTGGAACTAATCCCAAAAATCTTGGCTATTCCCAGTCCCGCTCAATTGGCGGCGGCAAATTTGGCTTTACAAAATGAGATTGGCGATCGCAAACAAGCTCAGGAAGCACTCTCGGAATTAATGCTAGAATTGGAAAAACGGGTTATTGAGAGGACGATCGCTTTAGAAGTTGCTAATGAACGTTTGCAACAGGAAAATCGCGATCGCTCTTTGGCTGAAAATTCATTGCGGCACTCGGAAGCTAAACTGCGAGAGCAGACTCAGCACTTAGAGAACGCTCTGCAACAACTTAAAGGCGCTCAAGCTCAACTCGTACAAACTGAAAAAATGTCCTCTTTGGGGCAAATGGTAGCTGGGGTTGCTCACGAAATAAATAACCCTGTCAACTTCATTTATGGCAATCTGATTCCGGCTGAGGAATACATTAAAGATATTGTGGCATTGATTAAGGCTTATCAAGTTTATTACCCCACTCCGGCGCCGGAAATTGCAGATAAGATTCACACTATAGAACTCGATTTTATTTTAAAAGACTTGCAAAAACTTTTTGGTTCGATCAAAATTGGAGCAGAGCGAATTAAGGAGATTGTTAAGTCTTTACGAACTTTCTCGCGGTTAGACGAAGCTGACATGAAAAAAGTAAATATCCATGAAGGTCTCGATAGCACTTTAATGATTTTGCAGCACCGCTTGAAAGAACAAGCAAACCGTCCTCCTATCCAAGTGATTAAAGAGTATGGAGATGTGCCAGCATTGCAATGCTACGCTGGGCAGCTTAACCAAGTATTTATGAATATTTGTTCTAATGCTATTGATGCTTTAGAACAGATTGTACAGCAGGGATATTCGACCAACGGCTATTGGGAAAATAATTTATCTGAAAACTTAGAAAACCCCCATTGCCCACTGCTAAAAATTCGCATCCGCACGCTTTTAGTTGATGGCAAGTGGGTGCAGATTCACATTGCTGATAATGGCAGTGGCATAGATTATGATGCGATCTCTAAAATTTACGATCCATTTTATACAACGAAACCTATTGGTGCTGGTACTGGGCTGGGTTTGGCGATTTCTTATCAAATTATTCAAGCCCATGAAGGTTATTTGCGCTGCACTTCCGAGGTTGGGAGAGGTACGGAGTTTATCATTGAAATTCCTTTGCGATCGCAATTTGGCGATCGCCACATAGTGCAGAAGCAAGCTGTTATGAAGAAGCAGGGTTTAGGCGTTAATAAATAATGCTGAATCCAGCTACAATTTTCGGTTTCGTTTATTTTTTGCCTAACTAAGGCATCATCAAATCCATATTATCTGCCAATAACAACTATTATGTGGGAAGCACTCAAAAATATCTTTTCCTCAACTCAGTATATGCCTCACGGTCATTGCTATCTTTGGCAAACGCCTTTAGTGTGGCTGCACGTAACTGGGGACTTTTTAATCGCGATCGCCTACTATTCAATTCCGGCGATGTTAATTTATTTTATCTTCAAGCGGCGCGATGTTCCTTTTTTAGGAATATTTGGTTTATTTGGTGCATTTATTATTCTGTGCGGCACGGGTCACTTGCTCGACATTTGGACGTTGTGGCATTCCGCTTATTGGCTGTCGGGGATTGAAAAAGGAATTACTGCACTGGTTTCCTGCTTCACTGCCGCCTCAATGGTAACACTATTGCCCCAGTTTTTGTCTTTAAAAACCCCCCAAGAATTAGAGGCAATAAATCGCAAGTTGCAAAGTGAAATTGCGGTGCGTGAAGAGGCAGAATTAGCGTTGCGCTACGCTTATGATGACTTAGAAATTAAAGTTCAAGAACGCACGGCACAGTTGACAGAAATCAATGGTTATTTAGAAGCAGAAATTAGAGAAAGAATTGTCGCTGAATCTGCTTTACGCGAACGAGAAACTAGGTTAACAGAACAACAAACGGGCTTGCTAGAATTAGCCAAAAATTCTAGTATCTACGAGGGAAATATCAGCGAGGCGTTGAGAGAGATTACGCAAATGGCAACTCGTACCCTGAATGTCGATCGGGCAAGTATTTGGTTTTATCAGGAAGATAAATCCGCAATGTGCTGTGCGGATCTTTACGAACTGACGCCCGATCAACACAGCGCCGGTGCAGAACTGAAAGTTGCTGAGTATCCTAGCTATTTCCAAGCTTTGAATACAGAACAGGTACTCGCAGCGGTTGATGCCAAAACCGATCAGCGAACCCTAGAATTTAGCGAATCTTATTTGAGGCCATTAAACATCTCGTCCATGCTAGATGTTCCTATTACCCATAAAGGGCAAATTGCGGGTGTAATTTGTTTAGAACATCTGGGAAGGACTAGGAATTGGACGCTCGACGAACAAAGCTTCGCTAGCTATGTGGCGCAGATCGCAGCTTTAGCAATGGAAGCTCGCGATCGCAAGCAAGCCGAGTTAAACTTGCGTTCTGTCACCGAACGTTTGCAATATTTGCTGGCGACTACCCCGGCAGTGATTTTTAGCTGCAAATTAGGGGGAAATTATGACGTAACGTTTGTCAGCGATAATATTGTTTCAATGATTGGTTACGAAGCCAGAGAATTTCTTGATGGTTCCCTTGATTGGCATAGCCTGGTTCATCCAGACGATCGAGAGATTGTTGATACTTCATTCGCTCAGATATTGGAAAAAGAATCGATTTCCTACGAATACCGCGAACGGCACAAAGACGGTGGTTATCGCTGGATATACGATGAGGTTAAGTTAGTCAAAGATGCTGCTGGTCTACCTGTGGAGTGCGTGGGTTATGGAGTAGATATTACTGCTCGCAAACAGGCGGAACTAGCCTTGCAGCAGCAAGTAAAAAGGGAGCGGCTCGTTAATTCCATTCAAGAGCGGATTCGTTCTTCTCTTAACCTAGAAGAAGTAATGAAAATGGCTGTTGAAGAAATTCGCCAGTTTTTGTCAACTGATAGAACAATTATTTACCGATTTAATCCAGATTGGAGTGGATTTATAGCCGTCGAATCGGTATCCGTCGGTACGATGCCGATTTTGGGAATTGACATTAATGACCCTTGTTTTCGAGAACACTACGTCTCTGTTTACGAGCAGGGACACCTGCGCGCGATCGACAATATTTATACGGCAGGTATTTCAGAGTGCCACATTAATTTACTGAGCGAGTTGGAAATTAAAGCTAACCTCGTGGTTCCCATTTTGCAAGGTAAAAAACTATGGGGGCTACTCATTGCTCATCACTGCCGCAGTCAAAGGCATTGGATCTCTTCTGAGATAGAATCTCTCAAGCAAATTTCCGTGCAGCTAGCAATTGCCATCCAGCAATCCACCCTTTTTGAACAAGCCAAAACAGAAATTGCCGATCGCAAATTAGCAGAAACAGCATTACAAAAAGCTGTTGTAGCTGCTGATACAGCTAACCGCGCCAAGAGCGAATTCCTTTCTTCTATGAGCCATGAATTGCGGACTCCCCTGAATGCCATTCTCGGATTTAGTCAGGTGATGGTGCGCGATTCATCTCTCAACAATCAACACCAGCAGCACCTAGAAATTATTAATCGCGCTGGCGAACACTTGCTTTCGCTAATTAATGACATTTTGGAAATGTCCAAAATTGAAGCGGGCCGAAGTCAGCTTAATGAAAGCAGTTTTAATTTAATGCGCTTGCTGAAAACCTTAGAAGAAATGTTTCGATTAAAAGCTAAATCTAAGAAATTGCAGCTAAATTTGGAAGTGGGTGACGGTGTACCGCACTTTGTTAGTGGAGATGAAGGTAAACTGCGGCAAATTTTGATTAATCTTGTAGGAAATGCGATCAAGTTTACAGAGATGGGTAGCGTTACTTTGCGAGTTAAAAAGAAGGTAGAAGAAAGTTTGGGCGCTGAAACCGCAGAGTTTTCGGACACACAAACAAAACTTGCCGACGCGGCTTCTGAACATTCCGAAAGCTTAGCGGTTGAAACCACAGCTATACAAAGAAAACCTGGATGGTGCACTGGTTTTAATCCCTCCGAAAGCTTGGGGGAATTTGATTGTGTAGATGCGAATGACATTCACCCGGAATTGTTACGCCTTCAGTTTGAAATTGAAGATACTGGCCTTGGCATTGCCCCTGAAGAGATGAATAAGTTATTTGAACCCTTTGAGCAAACAAAAACAGGTCAAAAGTCTCAACAGGGGACTGGATTAGGTTTACCAATTAGCCGCAAATTTGTACAAATGATGGGAGGAGATATTACTGTCAGCAGTACACCTGAGTTGGGAAGTAAGTTTGCATTTGATATTCAAATCAGCCTTGCCACTCCCACCGAGATTAAAATCCTTAAACCGCAGAAAAAAGTAATTGCTTTAGCACCGAATCAACCAGAATACCGGATTTTGGTTGTTGACGATCGCGCGGATAACTGCCTAGTCATAGAGAGATTATTGTCACCACTAGGCATCCTCGTGCGATCGGCTAGAGATGGTCAAGAAGCTATTGCTGTATGGGAGGATTGGCAACCGCACCTGATCTGGATGGATATGCAGATGCCTGTCATGGATGGCTATGAAGCCACAAGACAAATTAAAGCTCATCCTCTTGGAAAACAAACTGCAATAGTTGCTCTTACTGCTAGCGCTTTTGAAGAAGAACGACAAACTATTTTAGGAGCAGGCTGCGATGATTTCATGCGTAAACCTTTCGAGGCAAAGATATTATTTGCGAAAATGGAAGAACTTTTAGGAGTGCGTTACATTTACGAGGAATCTGTTGATGCACCACTAGACAATGAAAGCGAAATTAGCGGAGTGACTAGCAATCAATCTGTCGAGTTACAACTCAGTCAAATGCCTCTTGATTGGGTAGAACAGATATCTCATGCCGCTCATGAATGCTGCGATGAGAAAATTGTCAAGTTGATTGAGGAAATGCCTAGCCAGTTGGCTTTTTCCGCACAATATTTAACTACTTTGGTGCAGGATTTCCTATTTGACGATATTATAGAGATAGCACAATCAGCAGTTGCATCGAGGTAAAAATACCTCTTTTCAATCAATCTAATTGGAGGAAGTTTTTATATTTAAAAAAGACCTAAAGTTAAGCCCATATAGCGTCTCGTTGCTATCTTCTTTTATGCGAGACAATCTCCTTTTATATTGTTTCGTTTTTGTTGAGGTAAACTTCTTAAGTGTTAATATCTTTTATTTTGAAAAACTACCGTGAGCGAGTGCATGGACAGCTATCAATATCCTACAATTCAAGCCAACATTTTAGTAGTTGATGATAAGCCCGATAATGTGCGGCTTTTATCTACAATATTGACCGAACAAGGGTATCAGGTTCGTAAAGCGCTGAACGGGCAAAGGGCGATCGCTACAGTGCAAGAGTTTCCGCCGACTCTAATTTTGCTGGACGTGATGATGCCAGACATGAATGGATATGAGGTATGTGCAAAGTTGAAAGCTTCACCAAAAACCAGTTCCATTCCCGTGATTTTCTTAAGCGCCTTAGATGACGTTTTAGATAAGGTGAAAGCTTTTGATGTGGGAGCAGTTGACTATATTACTAAACCTTTTCAAGGTAAAGAAGTATTGGCACGAGTGGCGAATCAGTTAACAATTCAAAGTCAACAACAGTTACTTCAAGAGCAAACGAAGCAATTCCAAGAACTTGTCGAACGTTTGCAAAACGAAATTAAAGAGCGGCAGGGGGTGGAGCTAGCTTTACGGCTTGCTCAAACAAAGTCGGATCATTTATTGCTGAATATTTTACCAGCAGCGATTGTTGAAAATTTGAAAAAGGGCGAGGGTTCTCCGGCCCAGAGGTTTGATTCAGCAACAGTTCTTTTTGCCGATATTGTCGATTTTACGTCTATTGCTGCTAGAATGTTACCTCTAGAATTGGTAAATGTACTAAACCAGATTTTTTCAAGGTTTGACCAACTAACTGAAAAACACGGTTTGGAAAAAATTAAAACAATTGGAGATGCTTATATGGTAGCGGGGGGGTTGCCGGTGCCGAGGGCAGATCATGTAGAAGCGATCGCGAATATGGCCTTGGATATGCAGGAAGCGATCGCTGATTTTCAAACTGACAGAGGCGAACCATTTCAAATTCGGATTGGCATTCATACAGGGCCAGTAGTTGCGGGCGTAATTGGCACTAAAAAATTTAGCTATGACTTGTGGGGAGATACTGTTAATGTTGCTTCTCGGATGGAATGTCAAGGATTACCGGGATATATTCAAGTTACTACAGCTATTTACGAACTGTTAAAAGATCGGTATTTATTTGAGGAAAGAGGTGCGATCGCGGTTAAAGGAAAAGGAGAGATGATCGCCTATTGGTTAAAAGCTAAAAAAAATAATTCAGCGGTTGAAAGCGATGCTTGTCTAACGCAGTCCACTCCTACGGAACTAAGAGAGTACCCACATACCCCACTTCTTTAAGAAGTCGGGTATCTAACCTAGGAGCTATGGATGAACGTCGAGCTAATCCTTAAAAAATGAAAACAATTTGCAGTTGCCAATTTGTATTTTCCCGGACGATTTCAATGCGATCGATAAATTCTCGAAAGTAAAACCTGCGTTCTGATTCTGATAAATCGAGCCAAAATTGGGGAAGGGAAACTGTTTGGGCAATTTCTCGCAAATTTACTGGGGGTAGTTGCGCTAATTTGCTTTGCAGTTCGGCAATTTCGGTGCGGATTTTGTAGGCTCTAAACTCTGCCGTTTCCGTGTCTAATATGCCGCTGTCAATCAGGGCCCAAAGTTGCTCTATGATTTCTTGTTTCGATGCGATCGCCCTGACAATTCCTGCTTTCATTCCATTCATATTCGGCATTTGCAACCCAGCAACAGCATCGGGTAAATCCCGACAAATACCGGCGATGGTTAATTGCAATACTTCATCGTAGGAAATGCCGCTACATTTAGGCTGTTTTGGACAGTTAATCGGTCGCAAATAAAGGTATTCTTTTTCTTTGCGGTAGGAGGTGACTTTGGCAACTGTCATGGGCGATTTGCATTCGGCACAAATTGCTAAACCTGCGAGGGAACGTGGGGCGCTAGCGCTGCGAGGAGAAAGGCAGCGGTTGCGGCGCAGCAACCTGTCTATTTGGGCGGCTTCTTCTCTGGAAATAATCGGGACGTGGGTGTTAGAAATTACTTGGCTGTTTTGATATTCCAAATCACCTCGGTAGGCGGGATTTGTCAGCCAGCGGCGGCCGGTACTTACAGAAATTTTCTTGTTATATTTCTTGGCTAAATACCGCACGGAACCTCGCAAGGAACCGTAAATTAAAAAGTGTTCAAAAAAGTCTTTGACGGTGGGGGCGGTGGTTTTATCGATCGTATAACAATCTTTGCCGCGCCGGTAGCCGTAGGGAGCCTTACCCGGTGGCATCCGGGATTTGATGCGGTTGCGCGCGTGTCCTTTGCGAATACTCCGGCTGTGTTGGCTGCGCTGGATTTCTGCGAGGATTTGCAGCAAGTTTTTGCGGTTTCTTGGTTCTGTTTCTTCTTGGACAATGATTTCGACGCCGAGGTTTTCGAGTTGGGCGAGGTGCGAACACACTTGCTGCAATGTGTCGCCTAGTTCTTCAAACCGCTGAATTAATAAGTATTTGACTGGTTCTGTTTGGCAGTCTTTGAGGAGTTGCTGCAGTTGTTGTCGCCCTCCTAAGTCTTGATAGGTGCGATCGACTTCTTGGCCCCAATTTTCCGGTGCGGGTGCTGATTCCAGTAGCGGTTCGGTGTAAGAATAAGCGATGATTTTCATCTGTTACTCGCTGAGTTCGATGATGTTGCCGTCGGGATCTTGGGTAAATAATGCCGATCGACCTGACGCGCTCATTTGGAACGGGCAATTGTGAGCGATTAACTGCTGTTTTGCTGCCTCTAAGTTGACCACAGAAAATGCTAGATGTCGGTTGCGTCCCCATTTGGCATGGTCTACGGCATCTGGGATAATTGTTGCACCTAAAATTAGGTGGAGCTGGAAGTCGCCGATTTGATACCAGATTCCAGGAAATTTTAAGTCGCGATCGATTTTTTGCAGTTTTAGTACGGTGCTGTAAAAGTGTTGGGATTGTTCCAGGTTGGAGATGAGGATGGCGCTGTGGAGGGATTGAGTAATTTGCATTTTTGTTGGGATTTATGGTTTTTTTTTACCGCTGATGCAGGCTGATGAACGCAGATTTTTTGATGTTGGTTGAGTTTTTGATATGATAACATTGTCCGTCGCTCTTAATATATCCATTATCAAGTCTTGTAACAAAAAACTGCCCGCTGGGAGTGTTTTTAACAATGGTTTCTCAAAAAAGTGCGATCGTCTTCAGAGCGGGCAAAATCCGTCTCCGCAATGTCTTGGTAGTTCCCTTTGTTCTCCAAATTTTGGCCGCTGTGGGCTGCGTTGGCTATCTCTCTTACAGAAACGGAGAGCAGATAGTCAACAATATTGTTAGTCAGTTGCGCCACGAAGTGAGTGCGAGAGTTTACGAACGTGTTCAAACCTATCTAGAAGCTCCGCCACTGGTGAATCAGATCAATCAGGATGCTGTACCTTTGGGGGTGTTGAACTTTGACGATTTGGAGCAAGCTAGACCATATTTTTGGAAACAAGTTCTGCAATTTAAGTCGATCGGTCACGCGGGAATTGCCAACGAAAAAGGTCAGTACCTGCGTGTGGGTTGGGTAAATCGGCTGGTTGGACTGGAACAACCTCAGCTTGCCCAGCAACTGATTCCGGGGGGCGGCGACTTGATATATTACAACCTTGACGAGAATGGAAACCCGACAACAATCGAAAAAAACACGCCCAATTATGACGTTCGCACGCGCCCTTTTTACAGAGTAGCTGTTGAGAAGAAACAGGCAGCTTGGAGTGAAGTTTATATTAATTTTGGCTACGGTACGCTGCAAATTAATGCGAGTCTACCCTATTATGATGCCGAATGGAAACTAATTGGCGTGCTGACTTGCCAGATGGGACTAGATCAAATTCGCCAATTCCTGCAAACCTTAAGGGTGGGTAATTCTGGTCAAGTATTTATCATTGAACCCCAGGGTGAGTTAATAGCCACCTCGCTTAAAGAACAGCCTCTTTCGGTGGGAAAAGGCAAAGATACAAAGCGGCTCAAAGCACAGGAAAGCAGCAACCCGCTGATGCGTCAAAGTGTGGTTTATTTGCTCGAACGCTTCAAGCGTTTGGAAGACATCCATCAAACTGTTCAACTTGACTTTAAGCTAAACGGTGAGCGGCAATTTATCCAAGTTTCTCCGTTAACAGACAAGTACGGCCTCAATTGGCTGAGTGTAGTAGTAGTTCCTGAAGCGGACTTTATGGCGCAAATTTATGCTAACACTCGCCAGACCATTTTGCTGTGTATTGTGGCTCTCATTGTCTCTGTTGCAATGGGTATTTTCACCGCTAGCTGGATTACTCGCCCCCTAAACCAAATTGCTCAAGCTTCAGAATATCTAGCAGGTGGTGCTCTCAACCAGAACGTTGATTCCAGTCGGATTTGGGAAATTGAAACCTTAAGAAATTCCTTTAATAGCATGGCGAGACAACTGCAAGAATCCTTGGAAACGCTAGAAGATAAAGTCAAAGAACGTACCTCGGAACTCGCCACCGCCACTAAACAAATTGCCGCTCTCAACCAGCGTCTGAAAGCGGAAAACTTCCGCATGAGTTCCGAACTCGATATGCTCAAACAAATGCAGCAGTTGATTCTGCCAAAACCTGCTGAACTTGCAGCTATTGAAGATTTAGATATTGCCGGATTTATGGAACCAGCCTCGGAAGTAGGTGGTGATTACTACGACGTACTTTGTACTAACGGGGTTGTCACAATTTGTATTGGTGATGTCACCGGACACGGATTAGAAAGCGGCATTTTGATGGTGATGACTCAAGCTGCTGTCCGCACTCTTCAGGAAATGCAAGAATCCAACCCGGTGCGTTTTTTAGATACCCTCAACCGCACTATTTATAAAAATGTTCAGCGCATGAACTCCGACAAAAATATGACACTAGCTTTGCTCAACTATGCCGATCGCACAATTAGTATCAGCGGTCAACATGAGGAAACTCTTGTGGTCAGGAAAGGTGGTAAAATCCAGCGGATAGACACCATGAATTTAGGATTTCCGCTCGCCTTATATGAGGATATTTCTGATTGGATTAGCCATGTTTTAGTAGACTTAGAGCCGGGGGACGGGGTGGTGCTTTACACTGACGGCATTCCCGAAGCTAGAAATATGCACAAAAAATTCTATGGTATTGAAAGACTCTGTGAAGTGGTTTCTCAAAACTGGCATTTGAGCGCCGAACAAATCAAGGAAGCCACCATCGCTGATTTGAGAAATTTTATTGGAAAACAAAAGGTTTTTGATGACATTACTTTGCTAGTATTGAAGCAACAGGGAAATATTGTGCATAATTGATTATTGACCGAAAGCATCCAGGATACAAGCCCCCGGATTCATTCCTTCGCAGACTCATAACCCAGAAATAAAAGACCTGTATCCCATGAAACTTGCCCCCCGAATTTATCCGTGGGGTCAATCTAAAATCTAAAATCTAAAATCTAAAATCGATTGACTGTCGTCAACCAGGTTTCTACGAGAAAGCTTGGATTTAGTCGCCAAGCATGGAACCAGCAACCGGATTTATCGCTTTGCCCGTGTAAGTTATAATAATTTACAGCGAGGAAGTCAAACAACTTTGCGCTTCCAGATTCGGAAGTATAAATTATGAAACCACAAATAAATTTAGCACCATCTAAATCTCCAGAAGAACTCTATACCCAGCTACAGGAGTTGAGCGAAAAACTTGAGGAAGTAGAGGATGAAAAAAACAGCTATGAAACGTTAGTAGAAATTGTCACGCAACACTCCACGGATCTGGAAAACCAGATCCATCATAAAAACCGAGAGATGCAGACTTACATTGAGCAGGTAAAAAAGGTTATAGATGCAGCTATTGCTGTAAAAAATAATAGCTTTGAACCCCAGATATTGTCAGATGTGGCAGCGCGCAGTGATGCACTGGGAGAACTAGCACAGGTATTTTCGCATATGGTGCAAACGGTGAAAGCGCGGGAACAAGAATTAGAGAAACTTTTGCAGGCTTACGGACGTTTTGTTCCCGCTGAATTTCTCCAATTTCTCGGCAAGCAGAGCATTGTTGATTTCCAGCTTGGAGATCACGTGAGTAAAGAGATGGCAATTATGTTTTCCGATATGCGTTCCTTCACCACGATGGCGGAGCAAATGACTCCTCAAGAAAACTTTGACTTCATCAATAACTATTTACAGCAAGTTAGTCCCGAAATTCGGAAGCACAACGGTTTTATTGTCAAGTATATTGGAGATGGAGTGATGGCAGTTTTTCCTGATGGCGTGGATGATGCTATTCAGGCAGGAATTGTGAAATTGGAGCAGTTGCATAAATACAATCAAAGCCGTAAAATAAATGGGGATATACCGCTGAAGATTGGCATTGGTATCCATGTGGGTGATACGATGGTTGGGATTATTGGAGATGCGAATCGGATGCAAGCAGATGCGATCTCAGATCATGTCAATCTCACCGCTCGTCTGGAAGGTTTGACTAAGTATTATGGCGTATCTTTATTAATTTCGGGAGATGTGGTACAACGTTTGAGTCAACCCGAAAAGTATCATATCCGTTTTTTGGATCGGGCTATTGTCAAAGGTAGACAAGAAGCCATTACAGTTTGTGAGGTGTTAGATGTTGAAGTAGAACCAGTGCGATCGCTCAAAATTCAAACTTTGCCTATATTTGAGGAGGGACTCCAAGAATATTGTCAGGGAAATTTTGCTAATGCCATAGTTTGTTTTGAACAGATAGTAGCACTAAATCCAGATGACAAGCCCAGTCAACTTTACCTAAAACGCATCCAATCGCTGTTAAAAGATAGTATTCCTGCTAACTGGAATGGCGTGTGGAAATTCACCCAAAAGTGACATTAATACATCAATTGGAGGGATAAAAATCATGACATCTGGAAGCTTAAAAACAATGACCCAAATCTTTGGAGAATTCATTGAAGAATTTCCTCCTGAACACGACTCCCTAGAACTTACATTTACCCCCAGTTCTCGCCCTATCAAACAGCGCTGGCGCAACAACAGGCTTTCAGCTCATTTTGTAGCCGATTATTTGTCTAGCTTTCTCCCGGTGGATGAGGAGGATGCTAGGAGCGAGAAACGGATAAAAGAAAGCAAAGGAGCTGTGAGCTACGTCGCCAACGAACTGTTAGAAAATGCGATAAAATTTAATAACGATGATACTCATTACAAGGTCAGATTTGGTATACATTTTATTGGTGAAACAGAGGTGACGGCGGTAATTTTTGCCAGTAATAGTGTCACTTCAGAAGGGGCGAGTAAGTTGAAGGAGTTTATTGAAGAAATTATGGATTCCGATCCCAATGAACTTTATTTGCAGCAGCTTGAAAAGAATGCGGAATCGGAAAGTGACACATCGGGATTGGGATTGCTGACGATGATTAATGACTATTCAGCTAAGATAGGTTGGAAATTCGAGGCTAGGCCAGATAGTGATACCATCATTGTTACGACTGTGGTTCAAATTAGCGTGTAGTTTCTAGCATTTAAATATTTACTCTCTTGTGCGATCGCACTATTTTAGTCAGGAAACAAAATCACAATGGGCATTCAAGAAATTCAAGGTGAAGATTACAGCATTCAGTACGATCGAGAATCAGTCACAGTCACTTTCCAAGGCGAACTCAGCCTGAGCGGCCCAGCAGAGTATGCACCAATAGCCGAATTATTAGATGAGGTCGCCAATGGCGAACCGCCTACTATTACCTTGAACCTAAAACAATTGGAATTTGTTAACAGTTCTGGTATCAGTATGCTGTCTAAATTTGTTATTAGCGTCCGAAAAAAGAAAACGATTCAACTTTTGGTATTGGGTTCAAATGATATTCCTTGGCAACAGAAATCTCTCAGAAATTTAGAAAAGCTGTTGCCAACTTTGAAGCTAGAATTAGCGTAGGATATGTGTAAATTTTAATTACAGTTAACACAGGCGGGACGCCCGTGCCACACATAGTTAACACAGGCGGGACGCCCGTGCCACACATAGTTAAAATAGATAAATTTGGAGGATTGGTAAATTGCTTAAGTTTGCTGGATCGGCAGTTCAATGATAAACTCGGTTCCCTTGCAGGGTTCCGACTCGCACCGAAGCGAGCCTCGGTGATTCTCTACTAAGATTTTGTAGACAATAGACAATCCTAAACCGGTACCTTTACCGATTTCCTTGGTGGTGAAAAACTGCTCGAACATTCGCTCTTTTATCTGTGGTGTCATTCCGGTTCCCGTGTCAGCAATCCGCACTCTCACGCGATCGGGGCCAGCTAATTCTGTGCTGATAAAAATTTTTAGCGCAGCATTGGGCTGATTTTGTGCTACCTCGTCCAAAGCATCGATCGCGTTGGTAATTAGATTCATAAATACTTGATTTAGCTGTCCTGAATAACACTCTACAGGAGGCAATTTTCCATATTTTTTAATTACTTGAATGTCGCGACGATCTATTTGAGAATTGAGACGGTTTCGCAAAATTAACACGGTGCTGTCAATGCTGTCGTGCAAGTCGCACATGGTCATGTTAGTGTTATCGGTTCGCGAAAAATTGCCCATAGATTTGACAATTTCGCGAATGCGATTGGAACCCATTTGCATGGAAGACATAACTTTAGGCAAGTCTTCAACTAGAAAATCAAGATCTATCTCTGCGATTTTAGCTGTGATTTCGGGACAGGGATTTGGACAGTATTCTCGATAGAGGCGCAGCAGGTGTAGCAAATCTTGAGTATAAATTTCCGCATGGCTCAAGTTGCCGTAAATAAAACTAACTGGGTTATTAATTTCGTGGACGATACTAGCCATTAGCGCCCCCAGCGAAGACATTTTTTCGCTGTGGAGGAGTTGAGCTTGAGTTTGTTTTAGTTCGCAAAGTGCGCGATCGAGCTGGGCTGCTTGAGCTTCCGCTTTCGAGGTAGCAGCACAACTTTCTTGATAAAGTTCTACCTGTTTAAGGTCGATTTCAAATTGTTCGATTTCGCTTTCTTGCTGGTATTGACTCACTACGGCATCGAAAGCTTCTAGCAAGTCGCCGCCCGCTGCTTCGACAATGTACAGCAGGTGGGGATTTTCCAGCCTGAGTTCGGCATCAGGAACTTGCACCAAGGCTTTTATTCGATCGATATATGCGCGTACTTGTTTGTCTAAATACAGTGGTGGCTCAAAATACATGGCCTTGACGGTGGCTGAAGGGGGACTCAATAAGTTGAGGCTGCTGCTAGTATTAATTAAGTCGCGGTGGGATTTTTCCATAAGCTCGATCGCCTCTAACAAATTCCCCCGCAGTTTGGCTCTTTCTACGCCATTCTGAGAGCCAACTAACCTCATGCAAAAAAAAGCCGTTCGTTGGGAAAGCATTCGCTGGCGGCCGCTGATGTTAATTACCGCAGCACTAATTTTTCTGGCTGTCGTAATTTCTTCCAGATTAAAGTAGTTGCTCAGTGCTGCCATTGGTAATACCCCCGACTCCACTAAATGTCTGTAGCTCCTGCTGACACAAGATTTAAGAGCCATAAAAAAAATTGTACAATACACTAATCAATATATTCTGTATTTCCTAATAAAGTAGTATACTAAAACACAATTATTTTCCATTTGTGGCTTATCACAATTTTTATGATTCGGCTTCTTGCACAGTTTTTCTTAATTATTCAAAAATTCACAAGTCAACTTCGCCATAATTGGAGCTTGAGTTTGCGGCAACCCGTGAGTGGCATTGGGAATAATTGCTAACTCTGCCCCCGGTATCTTGTTAGCCTAGGTTTCACAGTGCCATAGAGGAATTGTTTCGTCACTATCTGCTGCGATAACTAAGGTAGGAATTTGCAATTTGTGAATTTCTTTTTCTACTGTATCAACTGCATCTTCTGGCTGCATCCGACTCATTAAAAATGACCTTGCTACTGGTTGAGACATTAACTCCCTGCGCCACCAGGAAATTTGCTGTTATTTCTCACTTTTTCCCGCTAAACTCGCAAAAGGTTTTGCCAACTGCAATGCCCAATCAACAACTGGAGTTTCCCACAATAGCGGCCGCAAAGCATCGTATTGACCGCAAAAACTGTCGTCCCGAATTCCGGCTGGTGCTGCTAACACTAAACTGCTCACAGAATTAGGATATTTGAGGGAATATGCAGATGCTACCCAACCGCCAAAAGAATGTCCGATGATGCAGCAAGGTTCGATATTTAGTTGTTCTACAACTTGCCGCACAAAAGCAAATTCTACAGCTACGTCGTAGCGGATTTCTGGTTTGCTGGATTCTCCAAAACCTAGCATATCTAAACTGATGCACCGAAACTGAGATTGCAGTAACTCAATTAATGGCCGCCAGCAAGTCTTTTCTCCTAAGACACTGTGCAGCATCAATAAGGGTCTGCCGCACTCGATGTCGAGGTAGGCGGCTGTTTGGCTGCTGCTATTGACAAATGTACTTAATGTGTGCGTTTGTTCTACAGGTGCTTGAGACTGCATGGGCGATCGACTCCCGATCGGTCAGGAATCTTTGTAAAGGATTGTAACAAAAAAGCAGTCCAAAGGTTAAACTTCATTACGGAGTACACAGTTAGAAATAGACCATGATATTGTCTATGATTATTAGAAAATACTACAAACCCAAAGCAGGAGAACACTTTGAACTCTACTTTAAGACAGTACCCGGCTTGCTCTCTTCGCGAAGATGTCAGTGAGTACGTAGCACACCTACAGCTTCACATGACTTTACAAGCTCGCAACTTGCTCCCTACCATTACCACCGCTAAGGATAGTCGCGAACAACTGTTGCAGCAGACTCAGGCTCATTTTGAGAAACGTGTTTCTCGACAAGCTATTTAAACAAATTTTCGGTTTCCCCAATTTACGATCGCCCGCGATCGAACTTTCCGACATTTCAGCATCCCAGAAACCCGGTAGCCTCAACAATACCGGGTTTCTTTTCGGCTAATTATGCAGGGGGCCAGGTTTTGGGTAATATGCGTTGGGTATGCTTTAAATTTAATGTCTATGCGAATTCCGATTATTGCATTTTTGACTTTGGCTGGGCTGGCTGGCGGCGAATTGGCAGCCGGGGCGATCGATCCGAGTGCCGCATCGACTGAGACCCAGTTTAGAGAGGGAACCGCAGAGGCGCAGAGGGCGCACAGGGAGGAGGATGAGGTCATTGGTGATAACTTAACGTTAAACCCACCGTCTCTCTTGTTTGTAGCGAAGTCTAGATCCCCCCTAACCCCCCTTAATAAGGGGGGGACAAGAAATATGCTCAAAGTGGGTCTTCTTAAGGGGGATTTAGGGGGATCTAGACTAGATGAGAAGCGACATTTGTTATCGGTTCCAGTCTTAAATAGTCACCAATCGGATGAGGTGAACCCAACTGTGCGGGATTTGCCGGCATCCGATGATCTCGCAGCTTCACCAGAAGTACGCACGGTGCAGCTATCCCCTAGGGAATCTCCCTCACTCAAGCCCAGCCACAATAAAGATTTTACATCTCTGTTAAAAACTCCAGCCACGCTGGCAGCCAACGCCGAAATCCCCGAAGCAGTAAACAGCAACGCCCGACAGCTAGGCGGTACTCTACAAATCAGTCAAGCGGGCAATGCTGAAGGCGTTTACGTTGCTGAGGTGAAAATTCGCTTTGTCAATTCCAGAGGCGAAGCTGTTGATAGAAAAGGGAATCCAATTGAGGGCAGAATTTCGGAAGATTTTATCCGAGGTGAGCTCAAACTTAAGGCGGGGGATAACTACAGCCGGGAAGTTGTACGATCGGATTTACAGCAGTTACAGCAATTGGGATTGTTTGACAAGGTTACGGTTTCGATCGAAGAAGTTGGCACGGATGTTAATGTAATCTACAACGTTCAAGAGCGATCGGCTCGCTCTTTTAGCGTGAGTGCCAGTCTTAGTGATGATGTTGGCGTTGCTGTTCCTCTTTCATATACCGATCGAACTTTCGGAACAACCCCACAGCGGCTGGCGGTGGAACTTCAGCCCAGCCTCCGAGGTATCCAGTACGATGTCCAGTTTGTCAGCCCTTACGTTGCCGCCGAAGACCGTTTGGGATACAGTGTGAGAGCTTTTGGCGATCGCAGAATATCGGAAATTTTCAACAAAGATATTGATTTGCCCAACGGGAACCGAGTTCGGGAAATTCGGATGGGGGGAAATCTCAGGTTTACCAGACCTTTGGGCGATTGGCAATCGACTTTGGGATTAAATTATACAAACATCAGTACGCGCGATCGCAACTTAAATATCGCCCGCCGCGACGAACTCGGCAATCCTCTCACATTCAGCGGCAGCGGCGTTGACGAATTATACACAGTTTCTTTGGGCGCTATGCTCGATCGGCGGGACAATCCCTTCAACCCCACCAGCGGCTCGATTCTCAGCCTCAGCACCGAGCAGTCGATACCTTTGGGTCGAGGTAACATTGTGAGCAACAGGCTGTTAGCTAATTATATACAGTATGTACCAGTAACTTTGTTCGGCATCAGCGAGTCCGAAGCCTTGCCCGAAATGCTGGCTTTTAACTTGCAAGCGGGGACGGTAATCGGGGATTTACCGCCAACAGAAGCTTTTCGCCTCGGCGGCCGCAATTCCGTGCGAGGTTACGATAGCGGGGATATTGGCAGCGGCCGGAGTTATTTTTTAGCTTCCGGCGAATATCGGTTTCCTGTGGGTCAGGATGTCGGCGGCGTGATATTTGTTGATTTTGCGTCGGATTTGGGAACGGGAGATAGTGTACTCGGAAAACCGGCGCTAGTCAGGGACAAACCGGGGACTGGGGCGGGTGTTGGGCTGGGTGTGAGGGTGCGATCGTCCTTTGGATTAATTCGCTTAGATATGGCTGTTAGCGACTCCGGCGACCTCAAACTTATACTCGGTACAAAGCAGCGATTTTAAATTAGTCATCAGTCACGAGTTAACTGTAGGGGCGGGTTTTACCAACAATATTTGATAACCGCAAACAATCTTGTAAACCCGCCCCCACACCACCGATAACCCAGATTAACCTGATATTCGAGCGAATCCAAAAAATGTAGATTCGGATTTGCCGCCCAAGTGGGGGCGGGTTTATTATATTGTTGGTTTCTGGCATAGATGATTGGTAAAACCCGCCCCTACAGGATGCGTGAAGATACAAGAAGCGATTTCAATCGCCAGTTGCTAAAAAAGGTTTCAGCCTACGGTTTTAAACAGCGGGGTGTCTGCTATGTCTGCTAAAAATTGGGCGAGTTGTCGATCGAATAATTGAGTTTGATTTCTTTCGTCAACCCAACCTCCACAGTTTGTGGTAGTAATTGAAATGGAGTGAAATATAGCACCTCGGTAAGGACACCACAATGTGGGCTCCCTACTGGGTTGTAAGCAATTTACAATTGCTATATTTATGCTCGTAAATGCTTAACGCTTTGGTTTCTTTACATCAACAGTTTTCGGCTTAGCCGCCGGAGTGCGCGGATAAAACTTAAACTTATTGAGCGCAGCACTTGCCGATTTAGCCACACCGCTATCTATATCTCGCAAAGCTTTTTGTAGCAGCGGAATCACTTTTTCCGACTTAATCATTGCTAGTGCTTCCACAGCAGCTTCGCGCACCTCCGGATCAATATCTTGAGCTAATTTTCCCAAGGTTTCTATTGCTCGCTGACCTTCGGATCTCAGAGCATTAGCAGCAGCCATTTTACCTAAAGCAGACGCTGCAAACTTCCGGGTTTCTTTGTCCTGACTTTGAACACATCCCATCAACTGCGGTAGGGAATAGCTTGGTGCTTGTCTGGTAATTGGAAGCTGTTGTTCGACTTCGGGTTGATGTAAATCAATGGGTTGTGGTTCTGAAAAACCTGTGTAATTTAACTCTTCTTCAACTTCTGTTTGATTTAACTCACTTGACAGTTCCTGCCAAACTTCTTCTTGTGATACACCTTCGGCAAATTCTGTTGAATTTAACTGACTAAACTGCTGCTCCGGGACTTCTTGTTGTTGTACATTACTCTCGTACTGCTCTTGCAAAGACCTGATAGTAGCTTGCATCTGAGCTTCGTGAGCTCTCAACTGCTCGTGAGCCGCTTGCAACTGACTCTCGTATTGCTCTTGCAAAGCCTCCATATTTAACTGCAGCTCAACCTCGCGGTTCTCATATTCCTCGGCAGTTTGCCTCAAGCGAATTTCGTGTTCATTTTGCAAGTTTTGCAAATGTTGCTCCATCTGAGCTTGATAATTTAGATGCAATTCGTCAGCAACTCTGAGTAAGTGATGTTCGTGTTCGGCTTGCAAAGATTGGATATTTTGCTGCATCCTAGCATTGTTAGCGGCTTCTAATTCCTCGCTGATTTGTCGTCGCAGCTCAGGCTCGTGTGCGCTGACAACTTGTTGGAGCTGACTGTCGCGTTCTGCCTGAACTTGTTGGAGCTGACTGTCGCGTTCTGCCAAAACTTGTTGGAGCTGATTTTCATATTGAGCCGCAACTTGTTTGAGCTGGTTTTCGTATTGGGTAGTAACTTGTCTGAGTAAATTTTCGTGTTCGATAGTAGCTTTTCTAAGCTGATTTTCCCGTTCTCCTTTCTGAGATTCTACAGCTTGTTGCACCCGAGACATCTGAGCTAATTCTATTTCCTCAGTAATTCTGCGAGTTTGCTGCAAGTATTCTTGCTTTTGCTTCTTTAAGCGCTTTTCCACTAACCAATAAGCAACTGCTACCCCTGCCAAAAAACCTACGATCGCTCCGATGATACCCACAACTGAGATCCTCCCGACAAAATAGTGATGCTGGACTTTTTACATTTAACCATATAGCCTCCTGTAACCGCCCAGTAGCAACAGCCAGGCTGTCACTGCGAGCCAGTGAAGCGCCACCGCAGGCCAGATAGAACCGCTTTGCAGGTATGCGAGGGAGCACGCAACTCCCAAAATTGCCGCCAGTAGCAAAAATACTGGATTCATAAAGGTCGATCGACCAACCGGGTAAAAAGTCAGCGCGTTCAGCGGGTGGTAAACTACAAAAACCGCCAAACTCGCGCATCCCCAAAACCACAGCATTAACCCAGAAGCCTTCTCCAACGGGTGCGGCAGCATTAACACCCGGAACAATAATTCCTCGGTGATGCCCGGACTTAACAAACAGCCAAGAAGCACTCCCACAATTGTACGCCGAGAGGTTTGCACGTCTACTTTTAGAAATCCCGACCAAAAACCCACGGAAAGAGCGATCGAAGCGTAAACCAGCGCCAGCATAGCTGCAACCAGCCAATCAGTGAAATCAGGAATAGTTGAAAAAGCTAGGGTGAGGCGGCGTATCAGGAATCCCGGCAGCGCCATCGCACTAAAATTTAACATAATCAAACTGATCCTTAAAATTTTCAAACAGATGTTAGCAGTAATTCGCGCCGTTTATTATGCAAAACCAATCATTGCCACCCGTCAGAGTCCGCGTTTTTGTTTCCGGATTAGTTCAAGGAGTAGGATTCCGATATTCAACGAGGAATCAAGCAAAGTATTTCGGCCTCAGCGGCTGGGTGAGAAATCTCCCCGATGGGCGCGTTGAGGCTGTCTTTGAAGGCTCCAAAAAAGCTGTTGAAGGAATGATTAGTTGGTGCCGCCGCGGCCCCACAGGTGCTACGGTTAGTGAGTTGGTTTTGGAATACGAAGACCCGGAGGGCGATGGCACTTTTGAGATCCGGCGATAAAAGAATAAACGACATAAACTGCGGTTGAAACCGCTACTATACAAACGAAGTCTTCCTAAACTACGGCAGGCTTCGCTCACGCAGACTAAAGAATGAATCGCATAAAAAGCGCGAATTTGGTATTGCCAAATCAATGATTAGCAAGTTGACTTAAATTAGCAAACAACTGAGCAACTTTATTCAAATCTTTATCTCCCGGCGCTATTTCTACGCCGCTAGACAGGTCAACACCGCTGAAGTTATTGCCGATCGCGCTATCAATTGCATTTAAAATATTATCGGGTGTTAAACCGCCCGCCAGCAGCCAAGGACACTGCGGTCTAAACTCTGATAACATCATCCAATCGATCGTTTTACCAGTACCGCCCAATTGCTCTGGATGGTAAGCATCCAGCAGTAAAGTATCGACACGAACAGCATAAACAGCAGCGGTGGCTAAAGTTTCAGGAGTCTTAACTCTCAGGGCTTTGATAATTTCAATTCCCGGCAAAAACTCCCGCAGTCGATCGCAATATTCCGCTGTTTCATCTCCATGCAACTGCACCCCGCTTAAATTTGACTCTGCCGCTACTTGACAGATATTTTCTATTGTGGTGTTGGCAAAAACGCCGATGCGATCGACATTTTCCGGCAACTGCTCGACAATCAGGCGAATTGTTTCTGGGCTGACATAGCGGGGGGAAGCCGGCACGCAGATAAACCCTAAAGCCTGGGCTCCCAAGCGGGCGATCGCAATTCCTTGGTCTAATTTAGTGATTCCGCAAATTTTAACCCGCACTCTTCCTCCTCGGTTCCGCAGTTGTATCAAAATATCAACGAATTGTTAACTATTAAAACAAATCTTAGTTTAATGCAAACCGCTTTTTATAATCTGGGAAATCAATTTATCTGTGAAATCAGGAAATAAGAACATGATCACCTCATCTTTGCTGTTAGCCGTACAATCTACCGCTCCCTCAACACCGGAGTGGTCGCCACTGGTAGGACTGACAATGATTTTATGCAATTTGCTGGCGATCACGATCGGCTACTACGGCATCTCCAAGCAAAACCGAGGCAAGGGCCCAGCTTTACCCGTTGCACTCCCTGGAATGTTCAAAGGCTTCGGCGTACCAGAATTGCTGGCAACAGCCAGCTTCGGCCACTTGCTCGGAGCCGGAGTAATCTTGGGCTTGGGTAACGCCGGAGTTCTGTAAAAATCAGGGGAAAGGCAAAGGCAAGGGGTGAGAAAAGATATAATAGAAACTCTTTCTTGCTCTCCTTTCCCAGGAAAATTCATGCAGACAGGTTGGCGAATCGGCTCTTTATTTGGCATCCCCCTAGTTATAGATTATTCGTGGTTTATAATTTTAGCCTTAGCAACCCGCGAATACGCCAGCAGTTACCGCCTGTGGGGGCCTGCGCTCTCCTGGAGTGCGGGGTTAGCAATAGCTCTGCTACTGTTTGCTTCCGTGCTCTTGCACGAACTCGGACACAGCTTGGCGGCGATATCGCAAGGCATTAAAGTTAATTCTATTACCTTATTCTTATTTGGCGGAGTAGCTTCGATCGACTCGGAATCCAAAACTCCCGGTCAAGCTTTTCAAGTAGCCATTGCCGGCCCTCTAGTCAGCTTGGCGTTGTTTTTAATCCTCGGTTTGGGTTCTCAAGTTCTTCCCCCGCAAAGTTTGCTAGCAATTGTCACCGAAAGGGTAGCACTAATCAATCTCGTTTTGGGATTATTTAACTTAATTCCCGGTCTGCCTTTGGATGGAGGACAAGTTTTAAAAGCAGCTATTTGGAAAATCACCGGCTCTCGATTTGCCGGCGTTCGCTGGGCGGCAAAAACAGGACAAGTTTTAGGTTGGCTGGCTGTTGCTTTGGGTCTGAGTTTATGCTTTTTAGCGCGGGAGTACGGCGGCTTGTGGATTGCACTGATTGGCTGGTTTGGCATTCGCAATGCCACTGCTTATAGCCAAGTTACTTCGCTGCAAGAAGCCCTGCTCAAAATTAAAGCCAGCGATGCGATGAGTCGCGAGTTTCGAGTTGTAGATGCAGATTTGACTCTGCGAGAATTTGCCGATCGATATTTGTTAGAAGTCAATCCGTTTCCATTTTACATTGCTGCGACCAACGGCCGGGATTTGGGCTTAGTGTCGATCGACGATATTCGCTTCACAGAACGCAGTCAGTGGCAACATCAGACTTTGCACAACATTTTGAAACCCCTGGGAAAAACCCCCACAGTCTCCGAAAAAGCCTCCCTTGCAGAAGTAATTAACAGCATGGAAGCCCGTCAACTCCCCCGAATCATCGTCCTCTCGCCGATTGGTTCAGTAGTGGGGACGATCGATCGGGGCGACGTGGTTAAAGTTTTAGCAAAATACCTCAAACCACAGATTTCAATGGCCGACATCAAGCGCAGCAAAGAAGAAAACAGCTATCCGCAGGGATTGCAATTAAGTGCGATCGCCAAAACTGCACAAGAAAACTAAAAATTTGGCATCAGTAAGGGGCATCAGCGATCGGTTAAGATGTAGCATACTTTGTGACTCAGGGTTGAAACACTAAATTTTATGCCCCAATTCTTTAAGAGAATTTATCATAAATTTGCGGAGGGACTTGGGAAAAATTTAACTTATTTATTCCCCAACGCTGACTTGCAACCTGTTGCTATCATCTGGATTGTCGTGACCGGAACTCTATTGGGAGTGAGGCATTTAGGCGGGTTGCAGCCACTAGAATTAAATGCTTACGACCTCATGGTGCAGTTGGGGCAAGATCGCGGCCCTGACCCCAGGTTGCTGATAGTTGAAATCACCGATCGGGACATTAGTGCTTTAAACAGATGGCCAATTTCCGATCGCGTTTTAGCAAAAGCGATCGGCGAAATAGCGCGTTTGGAACCCACAGCTATTGGTCTCGATATAATTCGTGATATTCCCTACGAACCGGGAAATGCAGAATTAGCCACTCAACTGAAAAACCCCAAAGTCTTTCCCATTACCTTCATCGGCTCCTTAAAGTACGATCGAGTCCAGCCACCTCCCAACATACCAGACAAGCGGGTAGGATTTAACGATTTGTATCTCGATCCAGATGGTATAGTGCGTCGTAATGTGATGTCTATTGGCGATGGTAAAAACACGTTTTATTCATTTCCCTCCAGGCTAGCTTTTGCATATTTTGATAGCAAAAATATAGAATCTAAAGCCACAGAAGACAATGAATTTATAGTAGATAAAACAGTCTTTTCAAAGTTGCGATCGAACTCAGGAGGTTATCAGAACATTCCTGCCCAAGGCTATCAAATATTGCTAAATTACCGCTCTCCTAAAAAGATAGCAGAAACCGTGACCATAACTCAAGTTTTGGAGGGCAAAGTAGACCCCAACTTGGTAAAAGATAAAATAGTCTTAATCGGGGTGACAGCCCCAACAGTAAAAGATATTTTTTCTACCCCCTACAGCGCTACTAAAAACGGTAATATCCCGACGCCTGGGGTATTAATTCACGCAACGGCCACCAGCCAAATTCTCAGTGCAGTTTTAGACGGCCAAAGGCTATTTTGGTATTGGGATGAATGGCAAGAAATCCTCTGGATTGTGGTTTGGAGTGCAGTGGGTGGCTGTTTAGCTTGGCGGCTAGAAAAAGCGCTGAATTTGATCGCGATCGCGATCGTAGCTTGCGGCTCATTATTCGGATTCACCTTTTTCCTCTTCCTACAACAGGGGTGGATACCTCTAATTGCTCCAGCCCTTGCCCTTTTAATCACCGCAGGAGTCGCAGTTACCTATAAATACGAGCAGTCGAGACAACAGCAAGGGATTGTGATGAAATTATTAGGACAACAAACTTCACCCGCGATCGCAAATGCCTTGTGGAAAGAGCGCGTCCATCTGCTCGAATCAGGGTTATTGCCCGGTCAAAAAGTTACTGCTACTATTATCCTCACCGACGTGCAGGGTTTTAGTACAATCTCCGAAAAACTCGCGCCAGAAGTGGTAATGAGTTGGTTAAATGAGTATTTATCAGCAATGGCGCAAGAAGTCCAAGCACATCAAGGCGTGATTAATAAATTTACTGGAGATGGAATGCTGGCAGTATTTGGCGTACCCATTCCCCGCACCACTCCAGAAGAAATTGCCGAAGATGCTCGCCTCGCCGTATCTTGCGCTTTAGCTATAAGTTCGCGCTTGCCAGAAATGAATCAAAATTGGCTCACACGCGGTTTACCGGCCGTAAAAATGCGAGTAGGCATCTTTACAGGGCCTGTTATGGTGGGTAGTCTGGGAGGCACAACCCGTTTAGAATATGGAGTGATCGGCGACAGCGTAAATATTGCCTCTCGCCTAGAAAGCTGCGAAAAGGAGCGGCACGAGGACACTTGCCGGATATTGATTGCAGAAGAAACCTTTCTGCATTTGGCCGACAAATTTGAGGTAGAATCTTGGGGAGCTTTGCCTTTAAGAGGTAGGGAACAAAAAGTTAATGTCTACCGGGTTTTGGGAAGGAAAAAGAAATAAAAAGAGAGAATCTCTCCCTACAAATTCATGGAGTTAATGTGAAAACAATTACTAAGTTTCTCATCAATCTGATATCAGTTGGCTCAATAGTATTGATAGCCACACTTAACATTTCTCAATTGGCAGTTGTGGGACAGCCCAGCATAAACACACCTGACCGCCCACCCAACCCTATACCGGGAGGGCCGCGCTTCATTCCGCCTACTGAAGATATAGATAATTGGCCCCCCACTCAACCGAGACGGCCTGTGCGCGGTGGCTGCGCCAGCATTAGTCAGCTAGGTCTCACAGCCTTAGTGCCTACAAATAAGATGGGACGGACTGTTTCCGACTATCCAACGTTCTTTTTCTACTTGCCTCAAACAGAGGCCGAATCAGCCGAATTTATCATACAAGATGAAAGCGGCAAGGAGATTTATAAACAGGAGCTCACAATTAGCAATTTATCAGGGGTAATCGGCGTTAGTATCCCCGCCAACCAAAATGTACCGCCCTTGGAAGTAGGCAAAAGTTACCGTTGGAATTTTACAGTGATTTGCGACTCTCTAGACCGATCGGCAGATCAGATAGAAATCGGTACGGTACGGCGAGTTGAACTCAGTGAAGATATCCGCCGTCAATTAGATCAGGCTGATCCGCGCCAGAAAACCGTTATTTATGCTGAAAATGGGATTTGGCAAGATGCCCTCAGCACCCTAGCTGCCGCTCGCCGCGATCAGCCTAATGATACAACGTTCAAGGCTGATTGGGAAAGCTTGCTGGATTCTGTGAAATTGGGCGAAATTGCCAAAGAGCCGATCGTTCAAATTCCGCCACAGCCCTAAGCGGTACTGCATTTAAATTTAACTTTTTTGGCGTCGGATCAACGGCCCGGAAAACTTTTAATAAAAATAAATGTACAAGTTTTTAACTTGTATCAGTAACAGCCAAGATGGCTATTCTACAGCAAATAATTTTTCTTGTGGAACGGCCATCTTGGCTGTTCCCAAAAGGCGGTATACCCACAATAGTTATCCCAGAAAGCTCTTGTGGAACGGCCATCTTGGCTGTTCCGAAAAGGTGGCAGTAAACCCCGCCCCCAAATATGCAGGTTAAAAAATGTGAAACAGTTGATTACTTGTTAATTCCAAAATATCCTGCCATTCCCGATCCGAAAGTGGCTGCACCTCCAAATCAATTTCAAAACAGCGACAAGCCGCCGCACTCAAAACATCAATGACAGTGGCAATCAAATCATCTCCCCCTTGAGATAGAGGTAATTGCACAGGAATTAATTGCTCCCCAAACACTTGAGAAAACAAACAAACATCCGGCTGCAAACGCATCGAACCGTGCTGCAAAATAGCATCACCCCTGCGTAATTGCGCGCTACCAATTAACTTGCAGCCATCAGCGGTAACTAAATCCGCACCCGTCGCAGTACCAAAACAATTCGGATTGTGAATATAACCCCTTCCAGCTTCCCCATAGTGCAAATCCAAACCCATCGCCCTCCAACCCTCAATCAAAAACTCGCAAATAGTCTGATAAGCTTTCATACGGCTGCTTCCAAACCCCGACGCCACAACTGCATAAGTTAAATCCCCTTGATGCAGCACGGCGCGCCCGCCGCTGGGCCTCCTCACCAAATCCACAGGCATTCCCTCCCAAGACAACTGCTGCCAAAACTCCGGCCATCGGCGCTGGTGGTAGCCCAAGGAAATCGCCGTCGGTTGCCAAGTGTAAAATCGCAGAGTTGGCGGAAGTTTGCCCGCTAGATGCTGTTCCAGTAGCCATTGGTCGATCGCCATCTGCACGCTACCAGACGCCGACAACAGTGGAATTAAACGCCATACAGAATTAGCCATCAGTCCCCAGTCCTGAGTTTCTACTCAATAATTCGCAGAATGTTTTAAAATTAGTAACAGTTTTTTGGGCCTGTCTTCTAAGTTGGTGCAAGTTTCACGCCAGCCGGTGCTTTAGAAATAAATAGAAAAAATAATCGCAGAACCATGAGCAACAGTGTAATTGTCATTAACGACGAAAAATTTGAAACAGAAGTCCTGAAAGCAGAGCAACCAGTGCTTGCCTATTTTTGGGCTAGTTGGTGCGGGCCTTGCAAACTGATCGCGCCTTCGATAGACTGGGTAGCGGCCAACTACAGCGATCGTCTGAAAGTGGTTAAAATGGAAATTGACCCCAATCCTACTACTGTCAAGCAGTATAAAGTAGAAGGAGTCCCAGCTCTCCGACTGTTTAAAAATGCCGAAGTAGTGCTTTCCCACGAGGGAGCTATTACTAAACAAACTTTAATCGGTTTGCTAGACGGTCACTTATAAAGTTTGGAAATGATTCGGGAGTTTTTAACTCCCAACTCACAATTATAGAAATCGCATTTTTTTTAACATCTCTCTTTTATCCTCGATATTCCTCTCTGACTCTGCGCCCTCTGCGCTCTCTGCGGTTAGTCAAAAAAAATAATTTAGCTAATATAAAAATAGTCCTTAAAATCTCCCAAAAATACAGAAAATATGCAATTTGCTAAACGTTTAGATCCACTGCAATTTAATGTATTTGCCGATATGGATCGGGCAAAAGCTCAAGCTAGAGCAGCGGGGCAAAATGTGATTGACTTGTCTCTGGGTTCTTCGGATTTGCCGGCGGCGGCTCATATTACAGATGCGATCGCACATTCTCTGTCCGACACCAGCACCCACGGCTATTTGCTATTTAACGGCACAAGAGATTTTCGGGAAGCAGCAGCTATTTGGTACGAGCAAAAATTTGGGATATCAGTCAATCCAGAAACAGAAGTGCTGCCGTTAATTGGTTCCCAAGAAGGCACGGCGCATATGCCTTTAGCTGTACTCAACCCTGGAGATTTTGCTTTGTTGCTAGATCCGGGCTATCCTTCCCACGCGGGCGGTGTGCATTTGGCAGGTGGTCAAATTTATCCGATGCCGATATTAGCAGAAAATGCGTTTTTGCCGATATTTGAAGATATTCCGACAGCAGTGCTGGCTGAGTCGAAGATGATGGTTTTGAGCTATCCTCACAATCCTACAACTGCGATCGCCCCGGTTGCTTTTTTTGAGAAAGCTGTGGCTTTTTGTCGGGAACATGGGCTGGTTTTAGTTCACGATTTCCCTTATGTAGATTTGGTGTTTGACGATTCCGTAGGGGCGGTGCCCCCGTGCCCGCCCTCTGGTAACGCGGAAGAATATCGAAAATTGATGGCGCCGTCAATCTTTCAGGCGGATCGAGATAAGAGTGTGGCGATCGAGTTTTTTACACTATCCAAATCCTACAGTATGGGAGGTTTTCGAGTCGGATATGCGATCGGCAATTCCGAACTAATTGCAGCCCTGCGACAGGTAAAAGCCGCAGTGGACTTCAACCAATACCGAGGGATTTTGAACGGAGCGATCTCCGCATTAACGGGCCCTCAAGATACCGTCAGAACCAGCGTAGAAACCTTCAGAAAACGGCGGGATGCCTTTGTAAACGCGCTACAGGGCATCGGCTGGCAAGTACCCGTACCCCCCGCCACCATGTACGTCTGGGCGAAACTGCCGGAACCTTGGGCCCAAGATTCCGTGAAATTTTGCACTCAGCTAGTACAGAGTACAGGAGTCGCAGCTTCCCCCGGTGCCGGTTTCGGGAAATCAGGAGAAGGCTACGTGCGATTTGCCTTAGTCGAGTCGCCAGCAATTTTGGAAGCAGCAGTTAAAAAAATTGCTGAGTTTCTCAATTGATTACACGCCTACGGCGAGCGCCGTAGGCGTGTCAACTTAAGCTTTTAGTCCGCCAGTCCTCCCGCTCACCCGGCACTCTTCGCCAGGGAATGAATTCCACGGGGCTTATAGCTAAAGTCCTATCAAAGAGGACTGAAAAACTCATTAGGATCGCGAATTAAATAACTTACAATTTTAATTGTTATTGTGGGATGGGCGTCCCGCCCGTCCTTTTTGGACG
>NZ_JAUBUB010000036.1:49610-55092 GCF_036705265.1 Microcoleus sp. B4-C2 | reverse complement strand
AATTAAATCTGGCGCGTGCTCGTCAGCAAATAGCCTAGCCCCACTGGTTTACTCTTTTGACAATTAATCCACCCTGCTTATTAAGGGGGGCTAGGGGGGATCTGGAAGATGAAAAAAAGTCATTTAGTTACTTAGAACCAAACACCTCGCGCACCCGATAAATCGGTTTTCCCTGCGACTCGTGATAAGTCCGCATCATCACTTCCGCCAGCAAACCAAAACAAAATAACTGCACCCCAGTTAACAGCAAAACCACAGCCAAAATCAGCAAAGGACGATTGCCAATACTTTGACCGAGGCCAAATTTCAGGAAAGTCAAATAAATCCCTAAAACCGTTCCCAACGTCATAGAACCCAGTCCCAAAAGTCCAAAAACGTGCATCGGTCGAGTCAGGAACTTTTTCATAAAAGAAATAGTTAGCAAATCCATCAACACGCGAAAAGTCCGCCAAATTCCGTACTTACTTTGACCGAAACGGCGGGCGTGATGTCGCACCGGAAGTTCTGCAATTCTCGCCCCTTCAATAAACGCCAAGGCAGGCAAAAAGCGGTGCAATTCCCCGTAGAGATTCAAGTCTGCTACCAACTCGGATTTATAAGCTTTCAAAGAACAGCCGTAGTCGTGCAAAGTTACGCCTGTAACGCGACCAATTAACCAGTTAGCAATTTTAGAAGGAATCAACCGGCTAATAGTATTGTCTTGCCTATTTTTGCGCCAGCCACTGACTAAATCGTAGCCTTCATCTAATTTTTCCAACAATAGCGGAATATCAGCCGGGTCATTTTGCAAATCGCCGTCTAGGGTAACAATAGCACGACCGCGAGCGCGATCGAAACCTGCCGACATGGCAGCAGTTTGCCCGTAATTGCGGCGCAAAATTACAGCACAAAGGTCATCGCGAGTGCTGGCTAACTGCTGGAGAAGTGCACCCGAACCGTCCTTAGAACCGTCATCTACACAAATAATTTGATAGCTGAGTCCAGATGGTTGGATAGAAGAGGCGATCGCCTCAATCAAATGAGGCAAACTTTCCACCTCATTATACACCGGCACCACCACTGAAACGTCGAGAACAACCTCCGCGCCAGCCTGCTGTGCAGCCAATTTTTCCAAAAATAATGCAGCGTCCATTTTTTTATTCGATAATATTAACAGTCAACCGTCAACCGTCAACAGTCAACCGTCAACAACTAACTAGGTTGATAACTTGCCACAACTTTACCATATCCCCGCAATTGCTGGTAATAAGCTTGACTGACTCGATCGCCATCATCCGACAAAACATCGATACCGATACCATTGCGACCTTGTGCTTGTCCCGAACTGTGAATGTAGCGATTATCTCCGAGATATAATCCTACATGAGTTGCTTTTTCTGGCGTACCAAAAAATACTAAATCCCCCGGTTCTAAAGCACTGATACTAATCGGTTTAGTAAAAGCTTCCTGCTGATAAGCATCCCTCGGCAACCAGATGCCCGCAGCCACAAAAGCAGCTTGCATCAAGCCGGAACAATCATAATTTGGCCCGACTGTACCGCCCCAAAGATAATAATTGGATTGGTGCATAGCCTCGCGAGCGAAAGTAATTACAATTGGTAATTTTTCCTTGATTTCTGCCTCAGAAACCACCAGAGGATGATACACTGTTTCTGCCACATCGAGCAACTCAACATCTCGAAGATCCAGCCATCCCGGATAATCATCTTCGCACAGTCGCACCATCACAGCCGTTGTATCTCCCTGAACAACCGAGTCTATGGCATTTCTCCCCCCCTTGATAAGGGGGGGCTGGGGGGGGTCAACTACTCGCAAATGCCGCCCCAAGGCTGCTTGAGTTGCCAATCGATCGCACTTTGGGGAATCGTAAATATTTATGTGCGATCGGACCCGGTACTCCACAACATCAGATAATTGATAATTGGCCATTGCTAATTGCTCATTGTTTGCTGTTAATTGTTCGCATTTATTGTTCGCATTTAACGATAGATTGCCATTAGCTGCTAGCCGTTAACCGTTAACCGTCAGCCATTAACCATGACATTTTTTCACAAAGACGAACAATTAGAAAACCTCGGCAGTAGCATTATAGACTCCGCATTGTCAGAATTTACAGGATTAAGTGGCGATCGTACAGCCATTACCTGGATAGTCTACGATCCCCCGGTGCGAGTCAATACAGGCGGCGCCCTGAGTCCAGAAGAATTTTGGAAATATCAACCGCGAGGTTTTAGCGCTAGAGCTTCCGAACGAATTTATCCAGCCAGCATCGTCAAATTATTCTACCTCGTTGCCATCTGGGAATGGGCACAAAAAGGCATGATTCAAACATCGCCAGAATTAGAACGCGCCGTCCGAGATATGATAGTTGATTCCAGCAACGACGCCACCAGTTTAGTAGTAGACGCCCTCACCGGCACCACCAGCGGCCCAGAATTATCACCAGGCCCCTTTGAAAGTTGGAAACAGCAGCGAAACATCGTCAACCGTTACTTTCAATCATTGGATTGGCCGGAATTACAAAATATTAACGTCAATCAGAAAACCTGGTGTGACGGCCCCTATGGTCGCGAGCGAGCTTGTCTAGGAGAATTAATGGAACATAGAAATATGCTGACCACAAATGCAGCGGCGCGTTTGCTGCACAGTATAATCGGCGGCGTAGCTGTTTCTGCCCAAGCATCGCAAGAAATGATGGGTTTAATGAAACGCAGTTTAGACCCAGCAGAATTAGAGGCAGATCCTGAAAATCAAGTAACGGGTTTTTTAGGTGGCGGATTGCCAGAATCAGCAAAATTGTGGTCAAAAGCCGGACTGACAAGTCAAGTGCGTCACGATGCTGCTTATATTGAAATAGAGGGCTTACGGCCGTATTTGTTGGTTGTATTTACCGAGGGGAAAGAGAATAGCAAGAATGAAGAAATTTTGCCATTTATCTCGCGGCAAGTTGTCGAAGCGATGAAAGCTCTTAATTAGATTTAGTAGTTGATTATTGCGGCTAGACTAGACTTGAACTGCAAAAATAATTGGGACGGGCTAGAAGCCCATCCCACAAAATTTTCTTGTGGGATGGGCTTCTAGCCCGTCCAAAAATTTGATTAAAAGGAACTTTTTCCTAGAAGCTCTAAAACGGAGAGGGAGGGATTTGAACCCTCGAAGGATGTTAACACCCTTAACAGATTAGCAATCTGCCGCTTTCGACCACTCAGCCACCTCTCCAAGATGACAGTAACTAACTATAGCACACACATCTTCTTCTTGCCAACCCCTAATTGAAAAATTCCTCAATCCCTTACTCTGTATACTTTTCGCGACCTCAACCTCCAGCCTCTTCCCCAAAGCCCCTAGCCTTCAAGTGTTTTTCCCAACTAAAATTGGAACTCAAAAAGAACCTCTTAGTATACAAATACCCCAAGCGGTACAGGTGAGCCTTGCGATCGCCATCGAGATTAAAGTCCGTCGTCGTCACCCCAGCGTCAGTCACATCAATATTAATCACCCTGCCCTTATCCATTTCTCGCTGGTGATAGCGGTCTCTTGCTTTCATCATCGTTCGGAACATCGCCGCCAGCATCGACAGCGGAGTATCAATCTTAACTTTAGTCTCAATTCCGGTATCGACTAATCGAAACCCAAAGGTAAACCAGCGCGGCATAGCAGGAGTCGCACCGACGGATTGTTTGTCATAAATCCACAGGGGGAAATTGCTCAAAATTCCGCCATCTACAATTAAGTCATCGCCGAGTTTTCCCGGTTCAAAAAATAGCGGAATACTCATCGACAACCGAACGGCTTCAGCAACGCTAAAATCTTCAGCCCTTTTGAGTCGCAACTGCTCATACAAAGGATCGGAATCGGTAGATTCGCGTCGGTGTAAGTCGTCGGGCAGCACCAACATTTCACCGCGACTGAGGTTGGATACTACTACTTTTAATTCCCGCTCTTTTACGATTTGTTTGACATCGGCAAAAGTGTGCAATTTACCTCGACCGAGCATTGCTTCCAGCCACTGCCGGAACGGTTGCGCCGAATATTCTCCCATCTGACGGCTAACTGTTAAGAAAAGTAGAGTCCAAGCAGGAGATTGCAAGTCGTCGGCGGGGTCGCCGTTTAAAATTAGAGGACTGTTTTTTTGAGTTAAAAATATGCTGTAATCGAGCTGTCCTAAAATTTCCTCTAAATCATCTATTGACAAGTCGGTTGCCAATACTGCTGCCGTAATTGCACCTGCCGAAGTTCCTGCCAATTTTCGCCACTGGATGCCCAAATCGCTACAGCACCTGAGTGCTCCTAAAAACGCAACTCCGCGCACGCCGCCGCCTTCAAAAACGCCGTCGGCATAGATTTGACCGTTGTCGTCGGGAGGCGGAAATTTGCTAAGAATTGTTTGTTTTTCGGTTGCGGTGATTCTGACACCGGGTTCTTGCAAAATTTGCTGCGGATACCACTTGCTCATGGGAAATACCTCGGATAAATGTTGGGTTTTAGATTTTAGATTTATATCTATTGTTCTTGATTTTTGTCGGCATCCATTGCCTCTTTGACGTATTGTTGAACTTGCGATCGCACTTGTTCGTAGGCCACCGACGCGCACCAAGGTCGGAGAGATAAAATAGTTGTATCGGGAGTAATCTCGACCACCAAACAAGTCGGGGGCGGATTCTCCAACACCAGCGGGTGAGAGTGGGCAATTTCTAATAACTCAGCTACAGTTGGACGAATTGGCCGATCGCCAATATCAATCTTCAAGTCTACTCGCCTCGTTCCCATTGCCGTTGTATTTTTCAGTGTACCGTTAAACAACTGATTGTTCGGGACAATAATTTTTATGCGATCGTCTGTCACCACCGTTGTTGAAAAAATCCCGATGCTGTCCACCACTCCCTTAACATCCCCAGCTTCAATCCCATCCCCGACTTCAAAGGGCCGCAAACTAATCAACATTACCCCAGCAGCAAAGTGCGACAAAGTATTTTGCCACGCCAAACCAATGGCCAAACCCGCCGCACCCACCACCGCAACCACACTGGTAGTTTGAATTCCCAACTGACTCAAAGCGGCGACTACTCCCACTACCAAAATCGTAATCTCAGCAGCTTGAACTAAGAATTTCCGCAGCGTGGCTTCGGTGCGACTCAGTGCTCGGCGAGTCACGCGGCCCGCAAAGTTGATAGCAAATCGCGTAATTAACAAAATGCCGATCGCCCACAGCAGTTGAGGTACAATTTTAAACCCCAATTCCACGAATCTTTTCGAGAATTCTTGGGCTACTTCCAAGGCTTGTGTTCTTTCTGCATTTAGCTGAGAATAGAAGGTTTGGGCTATTGGTAAAAACGTCTGAATAACTGTCATGTTAATTGGGAATTGGGAATTAGAAATTGAGAATTGCAGTCTCAGTCTTCTGCATAAGTCGGAGAGTCCGACAGGGGTTGAAAACCCCTGTCTCATAGCGGAAGTCCTCTAGAAGAGGACTAAAGTCGAT
>NZ_JAUBUB010000036.1:0-49510 GCF_036705265.1 Microcoleus sp. B4-C2 | reverse complement strand
AATTTTATCCTTCAAACTCTTGAGTCGGTTTCAACCGACTTTTGCTATGAGGCAGGGGTTTAAACCCCTGCCGGACTGTCGATAATTTTATCCTTCAAACTCTTGAGTCGGTTTCAACCGACTTTTGCTATGAGGCAGGGGTTTAAACCCCTGCCGGACTATTGTTAATAGTGTACCGCTACGCGGGGCAATCGGTGTTTAAAACCGCAGAGAATTTCCCAGGAAATAGTTCCTAAAGTCGCGGCCCAATCGTCAGCACTAATGTAATATTCCCCATCTTTGCCCAAAATAGTCACCACTTCACCGACTTCTAAATCGGGAATATCAGTTACATCCAGCATTAATTGATCCATCGTCACCGCGCCCACTTGCCGCACGAACTGACCCCTGACTAAAACCTGCATTTTATTAGAAAGATTGCGCGGAATACCATCTGCATAGCCGATACCAATTACGGCAATCTGTGTCTGCCGCTCAGCTATAAATTGATAGCCGTAACTGACGCCGGTTCCTGCTTCAATTGTTTTCACCTGGGTTACTCTAGCTTTTACCTGCATTGCGGGCTTCAAATTGGATCTCGACTGCAAGTGAGGAGCTGGATAAAGACCGTAGGTAGCTAAACCGACTCGCACTAAATCGTAGTGCAAATCCGGGTCAGCGAGGGCTGCAGCAGAGTTTGCCAAGTGGAGGCGAGGGGGGTTAATTCCTGCTATTTTAATTTGCTCGATCGCCTGTTGAAACCGCTGGTGTTGCTCTCTCATAACTGTGGGGTCGGGACTGTCTGCAGTCGCCAAGTGAGAGTAAATACTGGCTAATTTTAAATTGGGCAACCGCTTGACTAATTGCACAAATTCTGTTGCTTCTTGCCAGGGCGTACCCAAGCGAGACATTCCCGTATCTAACTTAGCGTGAACTGGCAAAGATTGGTTAATGCCTGCGAGAACTTCCGAAAAAATTAAGGCTTGTTTGGCAGTACAAATAGTGGGCTGCAAGTGCCAATGGGCGATCGCCTTTACCTGTGGGGCTGTATGGGTTGCCCCCAACAACAAAATCGGCGCTTCTATCCCAGCTTCTCGCAATTCTATTCCTTCGGGAATTGTCGCCACTCCCAGCCAACTAGCACCTGCTTGCAATGCTGTTTGACTGACTGCAACAGCACCATGCCCGTAAGCATCCGCTTTCACAACTGCCATCAGTTGTGTGTGAGGAGATAAGAGCTTTTTAAGCTGTTTTACATTGTGAGTTAAAGCTGCTAAATCGATTTCTACCCAAGCCCGCTGGCATAGTCCCCCGTAACCGTCCCCCAGCAACGTCTGGCGGGATTCTTTTGTCGTTGATTCTGCGGTTGTTTGTTCCCCACTCCACATTGTCGATCGCTCCTACTTGCTTACACCATTAAAAACTGCTCTCAAAACTGCTAGGATATTTTACCCTAAGTTTGATTATAAGATTTTTCCTTTAATCAATGTTATACAAGTTTGAAAAAAGAATGCAACGGTCGGCAAGCTGCAAACCCATATTCCATAAGTCATTCCCCATCTAAAATCTAAAATCTAAAATCTAAAATCTAAAATGGTATTAACTGGTGTATCATAGCACCAAAAATACCCGGTAAAAACTATGGACGGACTAGCCTACCTACATTTAGCTAAAACTTGGGAAACGGCTACAAATCAGGCTTTCAAGGGCGGGCAAGATGCCCAACCCCTACTCCCCACAAACAACAACTTAAACTCTTGTGGAACAGGCATCTTGCCTGTTCATGAAAATGGTACAAGATGTCTGCTTCAAAGAACTAACTCAAAAATGCACCTAAAGTTAGCCTCTGCTCCTTTACTTTTCTTTACGATCGCTCTCACAATTTTAAATTTAGTCAATCCCGCACTCGCCATCAAAAAAGGTGATTCAGGCCCGGAAGTAGCCCAACTTCAGAAAACTCTACAAAACGCAGGCTATTTTCGCGGTAAGGCTACAGGATTTTACGGTTCTATCACCCAGGCTGCAGTGAAAAAGTTTCAAGCAGACAACAATCTGAAAGTTGACGGAATTGTCGGCCCTAAAACCTTGTCAGCGCTGAAAGGTAAGCCGGAAGAGGGGAGTATTGAAGCTGCGGAAAAAATCGCGCCAACTGTCGATCGACCTTCGCCATCTCCTACCGCCACAGAAAACACAAACGAACTCGAAGATAAAACTAAAACTCAGCCCCCAGAACCTCTATTTCAAGAACCATCTTTGCCACCTTTTAAAGCTGAAAATTCCGAGGATAAAAAAAGTGAATCACCAACCACAAGGCTAGTAAATCCTCCCGACAACACTCAAGGAAAAATGACCTTGAAAAAAACAATTTACGGCAACATCTCGCCAAAATCAATAGTTTATTCGGGAGACGGCTTGTTTTTTGCTCAAAACATGATGTACCGTCACACAATCACAGTTTACGACAGGAACTTTAAATTAGTCAAGACTATTCCCGATACAGTAAACTTGTCGAAGTTCGGATTTTCTAAATTCAAAGGCAATTATAAAGGCTCTCCCGTAGAAGCCGCTTTTTCAACTGATGGCAAATATGCCTACGTCTCCAACTACAAAATGTACGGTTCTGGGTTTAGCAATCCGGGAACCGACAGGTGTTCTCCAGCCGCAAAACACGACCAAAGTTTTCTGTACCGCATCAATACCCAAACGTTAAAAATAGAAAAGGTAATTCCTGTCGGTGCAGTGCCGAAATTCAATGCTGTTTCGCCTGACAATCGCTTCGCCCTCGCTAGCAATTGGTGCAGTTGGGATTTGAGCATAGTTGATATCAATAAAAACAGCGAAATCGAGCGGGTGAAACTGGGTGCCTATCCTCGCGGTATTGTTGTTACTCCCGACTCAAAAAATGCCTATGTTGCCATCATGGGTTCTTCCAATATTGCGAAAGTCAATCTCATAGACTTTTCGGTAGAATGGCTGAAAAATATTGGCAAGGCGCCGCGTCATTTGACGATAGATCCCAACGGAAAGTATCTTTATGCCACTCTAAATAGTGAAGGAAATGTGGCAAAAATTGACCTAAAAACTGGTAAAGTGGTGGACAAAGTTTCGACAGGAAGAGCACCTCGCAGCATGACAATTTCCGATCAGGGAAAACTGCTTTATGTAGTTAACTATTTCTCGAATACTGTTAGCAAAGTTAGGACGAGCGATATGAAAGTGCTGCAAACAGTGAAGGTTAATTCAAGCCCAATCGGCATTACCTACGATCCAGAAACTAATCAGGTTTGGGTAGCTTGCTATTCGGGCAGTATTATGGTGTTTCAAGATTAATTTAGCTTGTTTCTATGTTCACTCAAGCGTGGACTAAGAAAGAAGGACTAAAGTCCTTACTACAAACTGGTTCGGAGTGAGAACTTTAGTCCTCAGAATTAAGGCGGTAGCAAACGTAACGATGCCTTTGCAACCGAATTTCATATCAATTACGAAGCTTTTAGATTAATTTTGTGCAAACTTATAAAAAGACAATCGATATCTTTACTACGAGGTACTAACTTATCTTTTCCAGTTAAGAGATGTTGTGTGATTAGTGGTGGAATGGGAAAGCAAGCTTTAATTTTAGTATCTTTAGCTTGAGGGCAATAAATTTCAAAATCATCTCGATTACTTACTTGTTCTTTCAATCGATCGATTATGGTGGTGTTTTGGTTATAGTTACATAAATCAATAATTATTATTACACCACCTACAGGTATTTCATTAAGCAAAAAATTGAGATTTGTTTGAACTGTAGATATATTATAAATTTCATTCAAACAATTTTGAAAAATGAACATTTGGCTTTTTTGAATTGTTGTTTTGATTGAGTGAAGAGAATTAGATTCGCATAAATCTAGGTAATTACTATTTAGCTTTAAATCTCCGAACCAGTATTCCGGTATCACAAATTTTTCGGTAATATTTCTGCTTAAAGTCCATTCCTCAGAAGCAATATCATATACATTAACAGTTAATTTTTTAATGTTTTGATACTTATCTGATAAGTATTTACTTAAACCTACGATTTCTGGACATGGCCCTGCACCAAATAAGCATACTTCTAGCGTTTCATTTGTTAGATTATTTAATAAATTTTGAGCGTGTATCATTTCTAATATTTGAAAATTCATGTACGCATAATGGGGATAATAACGCATCAAATAAACTGCTTGAATTGACGGCTCCGAATAATTTACTTTAACCTGATTCGATCTATAAGAATACCACAATGCTTCTGCGGGTTTTTGTAATGATTGTAAATAGTTTTCAAAGGTTCCCTGGTTGTTTTTGTGATAAAAGTCTGTCGAATTTTCTAATCCATCTAAAATGCAATTGTACAATATTGTTTTTTTTGTCTTTTTGATGGGTTTTGCTACTTCAGTTTTAACAGGAATTTTAGGTTTAATTTTTAGGTCTTGATTTTTATGCTTAGCAATTACATTGTGCAGACTTTCTCGCTGTAAATTGAGAGATTTAACTTCTTCTTTAAGCCGCTCGACTTCAATCGCAATTGAGTTGTATTCTGCTTCAATCGTGGCTTTTGATTTAGTGTTGCTATCAATTGCCTGTACAAGTTTTATTCTTTTATTTTTCAGGCTTAAAATCTGATTTTCAAGGGTTTTTAAGTTTTCGGTATAGCTGCGGATATTTTCAAGTTCTCGGTCAGATTTTTTGCTTAAAAGGAAGGCACTACTAAGGGTGCTAATTGTCGCTATACCACCTATGGCAGCACTTTTATGAATATTTTTTTCTACTGCTATACCCAAACAAAAAGCAATACTAAAGCTTAAGGTTCCTAATAAAAGTAGATTTTTCATAACTCAATTAACCCTGATTTGATAGCAGCGCTGAAATTTTATTTTCTTTATTTTAAACGGGTTTGATGATTCTAAAAGTTAGATTTATTCTTGGTCCCACAAATTTAGAAGTTTTAGGAATTTGATGTTGCCAGCAATGCTGGGTTTCACCTTTCATCAACAGCAAACTACCATTGAGCAAATTAATATCAATTTTGTAGTCTTTTGAGATTTTATGCTTTAAGGAAAATCGGCGAGTTGCCCCAAAGCTAATTGAGGCTATAATCGGATTTTTTCCTAATTCTGGCTCGTCATCGCTATGCCAGGAAACGCTATCTTTACCATCACGATATAGATTGAGAAGCACGCTATTAAAAGTAACTTTTGATATCTCTTCAGCTTTTGATTTAATTAATTTGAGTGTGGGAGTCCAAGGATCGGGATGCTGTTCGATGCCGGAATATGTATATGATTTGCCTTCATCTCCATACCAACCTGTAAGTCTGGGTAAAGGTATCTTTTTTCCATAAAAATGAATAATATCCTGTTTCCAGTTAATACTAGAATATAAATCTGAAAAAAGACGATCGCTTTCTTCGATGCTAAAAAAATTGGGATAGAAGAGCACTTCTCCATCAGTATCAATAACTACTGTTTCTTGAATATGGCTGCTATCGAGCTGATTATCCCCAAGTCTTATCTGATGATACATAATAATTGCCTCAAATCGAATCAATGAGTGTGGAATGATGATTTGACATGATTCCTGTGATTTTAACATCGATCTCAACTGCCCGCAAACCCAAGAAACCGGGTTTTTGGCTGATTCTGTCAGCTATGAGGAAGTATTGTCGCAAAAAACCCGGTTTCTGACGGCTCGAAAGCCCAAGAAACCGGGTTTTTGGCTGATTCTGTCAGCTATGAGGAAGTATTGTCGCAAAAAACCCGGTTTCTGACTACCCGCAAGCCCAAGTCTGACTCATAGAAAAAAGAAGGGCTTCATTCCTCTAATTAAAGCCGCACAACATACTCAGAAGACTTAGCAGGTACTTGGCCTTTTTTGGCCATAGCTTGGTAAATCATGGCTGCTACTTCAGCGCGAGTTGCTGTTCTATTAGGCTGCAAAAGTGCGCGCTTCGGGTGGTTGACCACAATGCCAGCTTCCGTGGCTGCTGCTACTTTGTTAACTGCCCATTTCGGCACTTTTTTCCTGTCTGTATAAACTTGTAAAGTTTTGGTTGTTTTTGTTGATGGTTTCAGGCTCAAACCGCTGGCTAAAGCTGCGATGACTTCGACACGGGGAATATTTTTGTCGGGACGGAACTCATTGTTTGGGTATCCTTTAAGATATCCAGTTGTGACGGTGTGGTCGATCGCCGGAGCGACAGGACTTTTGTCTTTTACGTCTTTAAAATCAATGGGTTTTCGGATCGGCTTTTTGTCGTCGGACATTCGCTGAATTAAGCGCGCTAGTTCGGCTCGCGTCATCGGTTCGTCGGGACGAAATTTGCTGTCGGTGAAATCAGTAAAGATTTTGCGATCGACTAAAGCTACAATGAACGGACGCGCCCAATATTTGTCTGGAACATCGGATAATATAACGGGCCCAACTTTTGGTTTATCGGCTTTCGGTTTATCGGCTTTCGGTTTGGTAATTGCTGGATTGGGAGTCGATCGCGCAATTGGCTTCGGAGGAACAACGATTACACCCACCGGAGGAGTTGCCGGTAAAATCGGCCCTAAAGGTGCCACAGGTGCGACATCCGGTTTTGACGGAAGGGGGGTTGTCGCGGGCGATCGCAAATCCGAACTTGGCGATTCTGGCGTTAATATTCCCGGAGTCGCGGGAGTAACAGCAGGCTGAGAGAAAACGGCTGGAAATTGCCAATTTCTGGCATTCAATCGATCGGGATTTTTACCTGTTACCCAAAATAAAATTGCTCCCATCGTGCCGAAGGCAACCAAGATAGCAATCAATTCATCCAATCCTAGAGGATTTCTTTCCCCTGACGGGGGTTGTGAAGAAGACATATTGTCACCTACATATCACTGTAGAAATTAAATCACATATTTTTTGGGTCTGGGGGAAACAGAGAAGGCTAAATCAATTATTCCAAAGTTTTCACTGTCAATACTTGCGGCGACGGGGCATCGGGAGGATATAGCAATCTTAAATGAATTGTAAAAAGATGTAGGGGTAGTGCTAAGTGCCTACCCCAGCCTCCTGGGGCAACCACGGGGGGTTGGCCCCTACAAAAATTACACAAATGATGCGAGGATTGCTATAGATAAAATCAACTTTTACCGATGTCAGTTGCTAATTTTTGTACTCTTCAACTCAGCGCCTTCTGCCCCCGAAAGAGCGATTCCGACTCGGTTGACGAGAATTTCTGCCGCTACCAAAACTTGGCTGCCGCTTGTTTGGATTTTGACGTGGCTGTGGCGATCGCCTCAAAGTGCTGCCACCGTAGCCCGAACCGGTCGATCGATTGCCATTTGGACGTACTGAGGGTCTTACTGGCTGGTTGTAGGTGGGCGATCGCAAGCGGCCGGTCGTCCTTAAAACTTGACGGTTTCTCACAGCCGGAGGCGGAGTTCGATACCGAGTTTGATATTGCTGAACAGCTTGGTTGTAAGTATTACCATACCCGCCATATCCTGTCATAATCCCCGGCTGATAGACTGGCGGCATATAATATCGCGGTCTAAATAACAAACTGCCGATCGCCTGACCGGCCACAGCTCCAGCAAACGGTGCCCAGAAGCCAGATTGCTGCCGCACTACTACGGTTTGTGGCTGACCTGTTTGAGGATTAGGAACAGTTTGGGTAACGTTGTGAACGTACTCAATTTTAAAATCTTCTGTCAAATGCAAAACCGCTTGATTGTTCTCCACATTTAGATAACTTTTCTTGCCTGCCGATATTTCTTCATTTGTTAAGCGAGCCATTTGCAAATCCCTAGTGCGGTAAACTGGGGGACTGCCGGGGGGAGTATTCAGCAACATCAAACTGTATTCGCCATCAGCATCGTTGTAGGTAACTTGCTGTACGGGATATTGGCCTTGAGCCAAGTTATTGTTTGGTGCAGGGCGCACAGTGTTAATATTCGGATTTCCCGCAGGATTTGTAGAAGTTTGTGTGCGAGGTGAACCGCAGCCGGTTGCCGTCCACAAAAAAGTTAAAGCCATTAAATAAATTGTCAGTTTTCGCAGCATCATAAATAGTAATTGGTAATGAGTAAATACGGCCTATTCCATCTTGAACAAATACAGTAGCAGATATATTGTGTGATGTTAATCTGTAAGGTGCGTCGCTGCGATCTCTTGGATAAAACTTGCAGATTGACGGGTGGCGACGCACCGATGCTTACTAGAAAATTGCGTGTACTAGATATACATGGAATGTGCTGTAGTAATTGGTAATTGGTAATTTCTCCCTCTTCCTTCTTCTTTCCTTAAATGGGAATAAGTTCGGGGAAATTGACCAACACTTGGTCGTTGGTAAGTTCGTCTCCCAACTGTGCGGGAGAAAAGTGAACTTGCACAGCTCGGAGCCTTTCTTGGTAATGTAAATTAATCAGTGCTTTTAAACCGACTTTCAGCGCGCTGATGTCCGCAAGGTCAGTTTCTAGGGCCGGAACTTCGCCTTCATAGGCAACTGTCAGCATCACCACCACATTTCTAGTTACCGGCAAAGACAAGGGGGAATTTTTATCGTAAACAGATGTACTGTATTGAGGCTCGCTGAGATAGCGATCGGCTGAATCAATGAAAAGTTCATCCACATAATCGCCCGCTTCGCCTTCATTCCAAAAAACATCGCCTTCATTGGCGGCTGCTTGCCAGTAGTTGTCGTACTGCAACAGGTGATTGCAAATTTCTACAAGACCTTCTCCTAAAACTGCTATGTCGCCATCGGCATCAATTGCTTGTCTGGCGGTGCGGTTGAGAACTCCTAACAGCGGTGCAACATCTTCGCCTGTTAGGTGAACGAACACCCGGCAAACTGCCAATCGAGTTTTACCTGTAAATTGATTGAATCGATCGCGCCAAGCATTCATAACCTAATAGTTGTAATCTGTAGGGCTATATTTCCAACGATAGCAGGGGATTTGAACTCTTGCCGTCTACCCTCAGATTGATCTGAAGAGTATTTTTAGCGATCGCCTCGGCAGCGTACTGTCTCGCTTTGACTCATCTAATTTTATAGCAGTTTTCAATCGGATCAAATACAGTTAAAATACAGTAGGAAAACCGCACAGCCTTGTCCTGACCGGGAGCAGCGACTTTTAATAATTGCTATGAGATTGATGATGGTAGCAAGAGTTTTTTTAATTGATATTAATTCAGCGCTCGTTTGCTGAGCCGGAATATGATATTGGTGCGATCGATTCATCTGTCTATTGTTTGCAGTGCTTCGCGATCGCAATGACAGGAAATTGTAGGGGTAGATAATTTCAAATCAAAAAACCTCCAATCTTGCAAGATTGGAGGTGCGCTAAGCGAATACGTTGGTTTGAGATAACTATTTGACGATCGCGCTTTGGACTTGTTCGATCGCAATTTCAGAACTCAACTCAGCAACTGGCGAAACCGGCAAATCCAGCTCGCCACCTGGAGCTTCTGGGTGTTCGCGAACGACTGCAACCGCATTTGCTGACTCAGCTACAGCACCCGCCGCCGCCAAATCGAGCAACGCCGGAACTTCCAAGTGTCCAGAAACACCTGCATCTGCGATCGGAGCCGACTCTTCAAAAACTTCAAAATTATCGGTCATCGCAGCGCAAGCAGCAGAAGCGCGCTTGCCGGCACGGTAGCTCATGTAAGCAGCACCGCCACCCAAAACTCCAGCCAAACCGAGGAAACCGAGAGCTGCTGTTTTGTAGGATTTCCACGGATTAATGCGCTCCGAGCCGCCGGAACCTAGGAGGGTTGTCGCAGAACCAGATTTAGACGCGCTAGATTTGCTGTAGGAACAGGGGAAAGCAGATGCGGCGTCACCTATGGCGATGCTGCTTGCGATCGCGACGACGGAAGCAATGCCAGCTAACACTTGAAACTTCTTCATGATGCTTGGGAGATTGTAAAGGATAATTAAAAAATTAATGGTAACAGCTCTTTACAAATCTATCAACTCTGCGCGCCGTCCATATCGCGGATCGATCGCAAAAGTCAGCTATAGCCTCACGCAATTCAAATTTAAACTTGCCAGCTTAAAAATCTGCAATGCTTGATATGTAAGCGTTTGGGCTAACAGATCGGTAGAAGTTCAAGTTTTGTGAACCCATACTTGGAGCGCGCCCAAATTAGAAAATCTGAGGTGAGACAGTAGAAATTTTAATTACAGAGCGGCAAACACTTGGTGACAAACTACTTTTAAGGCTACTTTTGTAAAGGCTTAGTTATTGGAAAAACTCTTATTTTTATGACAGACAGCGCGAATCAAGGCATTGACCGAGCTCCTCGCCGATTGTTGGTGACGGGCGGGGCTGGATTTATCGGCTCGAATTTTGTGCATCACTGGTGCAGCAGCTATCCGGGCGATCGAGTAGTCGTACTCGATGCTTTAACCTACGCCGGAAACAGACAAACCCTGGCAACTTTGGAAGGAGGCGAAAATTTTCGATTTGTGCAGGGGGATATTTGCGATCGTACCTTAGTCGATACCTTGCTCAAAGAAGAAAACATCACCACAGTCGCCCACTTTGCCGCAGAATCCCACGTTGACAGGTCAATTATCGGGCCTGCCGCCTTTGTTCAAACCAACGTTGTCGGAACCTTCACACTTTTAGAAGCCTTCCGCAAGCATTTTGAAGCCATTGATGAGGCATCTCTCAAAACCCAAATGCGCTTCCTCCACGTTTCTACCGACGAAGTTTACGGCAGTCTCAGCCCCGATGACCCAGCCTTCACAGAAACAACGGCCTACTCGCCCAACAGTCCCTACTCAGCCTCCAAAGCTGGTAGCGACCACCTCGCCCGCGCCTATTTCCACACCTACGGCGTCCCGACAATTATCACCAACTGTTCCAACAATTACGGCCCCTATCACTTCCCAGAAAAGCTCATTCCATTAATGTGCATCAATATGTTATTGGGCAAACCGCTGCCAGTATACGGCGACGGTCAAAACGTGCGAGATTGGCTCTACGTTCTCGACCACTGCCGCGCTTTAGATGCCGTTATTCACCGTGGTCAGCCTGGGGAAACTTACAATGTTGGCGGCAACAACGAGGTCAAAAATCTCGATTTAGTCAAAATGCTGTGTCAGCTAATGGACGAATTAGCTTCTGATTTACCCGCCCGTCCTTGCGAACAATTGATCACATTTGTCAAAGACAGAGCCGGGCACGATCGGCGTTATGCTATTGATGCCACCAAAATTAAAACAGAGTTAGGTTGGACTCCCTCAGTAACAGTTGAAGAAGGTTTGCGACAGACTGTAGAATGGTACTTAGCCCATCGGGAGTGGTGGGAACCCCTGCTTTCGGAGGAATATCAAACTTACTACCGGAAAGTCTACTCTAACTAATCTCCTCCTGGACGCACCGGCTACAAAAAACCAGAACCAGTAAAAAACTGGTTTTCCAGCTCAAGAGTGCGTCCAACAAAGGTTTCTGTCTTGCCTTCAAGCTTTACATTTAAACTCTCGCCGCAGAAACCGGGTTAGAGAAAGGAAAATTTTTAGTTGAGTGCGATCGATCTGAGTTAAAAAACCTGTTTTCTTTTGTCTTTGCTCCTAACTTCAGATTTAATTAGGTGAAGGTAGATATCACACATATTTGCTCTTGTCAATCTTTGTGAAGATTTAGTGAAAAATCATCCCAAACGCATAAATTTAAGTGTTTGTAGCTGATAATTTTAATAGAGTTACAAGCTTAAGCATTTTAGAAGCTTTTAGGAAAAACAAAAAGCAGCAATGACCGAAATAAACTCGCTCAAGCACATCCAAGAACCTAAATACTGGCTGTTAGGCATCGCCTCCGGTTTGATTGCCATACACCTAACTCTGACTTCCAGAACAAACGACACTGACCTGTTCGGTACAATGTTACTGTTTTGGGGAGTCGTAGCATTTCTAATTTGGGAAAGGCACGAGTCTTTAAATTTTGAAAGCGGAATTTTCGCCAGCTTTTTTGGGACAGCGTTAATTGCTTTAATATTGCTCAAAAGTTCGTCGATATCGGGATACGACTTTTTTATCCGAGCAACGCCTTTTTTGTCTGGAATCAGTCTCGCCTTGCTGGCTTCCGGCACAAAAGGACTGAAACAATATTGGCAGGAACTTCTAATTCTTGCGTATACAGCTATTCCTCCCGGATTGATCGGAGTATTTGTTGATGTTCCAAAATTAACAGCTAAATTTTCAGCTTTCATCCTGCACTATGTAGGATTTGAAGTAGTGCGGAAAGGGGTTTTTCTAATCCTAGAAAAGGGAAGCGTGGAAGTGAATCACGGCTGTTCCGGGGTGAATGCGATGCTACAATTGTTAGGACTATCTCTGGTTTTCTTACTGATGTTTCCTACCACTACGGGTCAGAAAATGGTATTGCCATTCGTGGCAATAATTACTGCATTTGTAGTGAATGCCGCGCGAGTTGGTCTCCTGGCCGTGCTGGTATCGCTATCTCAACCCGAAGCATTTAAATACTGGCACGAAGGAAATGGTTCGGTAATATTTTCCATGATTGCTGTATTTATTTTCGGGTTATTCTGCTGGTTTGCAATTTTGAAAGACCAACCCCCAAATCAGGAAGGACAGAATTGCTAATGGCTATTACCTCTTGGAAACCACTTAGGCTTTCCCTGTTGGCTGTTACTTTGGGAGGGGTTTTGTTGGTTGCCGGAAAGTTGGTTTTCTATCCATCGGACGGCAAGAATGTGGCAACCCCGTTTGAGTTTCCCGAGTCGGTGCCTCTAGCCGATTGGAAACTAAACAAGAGCGCGCTTCTGGAAATCAAGGAAAATTCAGAATTCAAAGCTGCCAGGAAATATGAATATCAAAAAAATAGCATGGCTCTAGAAATAGAGATGCGCTATGCAGTAGACACCATTGGGGATGTGGAAGGTATGATGAGGGGACATACTGTTCTCAAGTCGTCTCCTGGTAAACTAGCATTGGCAAACACTCAAGGCGCGGGGTTTCACGGAATTTTGCAACAGCAAAATCGACTGTATTTGAGTTCGTGTATCAATCCTAATGGCAGTGCTACAGTAACTTCCCAACAGTTTAGATATAATCGAAATACTCGAGATTGGCAGCCAAACCGTATTCTGTTTTGGTTGTTGGGTAGGGGAAATATTCAAGACCGGCGCTGTTTGTGGACTCAGATGTCTGTGCCTTTGGATAAAACAAATCCAGAAGATGCCAAAAAAATTCTAGAGAATGCTTGGGTTTCTTGGTATGAGTGGTGGCAGCCGCGATTCCCCGAACCTTGACTCGATTCAGTCGATTTTAGCTTTTAGCTTTTAGCTTTTAGATTTAATCCACAGGTGAATCTGGAAGCTTGAACAAAAGTCTAAAATGTTTGACTATCCACGACTTTGGTCGGGGGCTTGTATCCGTTCTTGGGCGGCGTCAAGAGAGATTTTTCTTAACAACAACTCTGATTATTTTATGAATGACTTACAAGGCGAACAAGGTTTTTCTATCTACAGACTGCGTTGGATTGGCTACGGTCTATTAATTTTGTCTGTATTAGATACGATTGCAGTTCTTATACCAGCCAATTTTGGCAATCGCCTCTGGGAATTGCAAACGATTGGGGCTGTAGTGGAACGGGTGCCAGTTCCTTTACTGGCAATGGCGCTGATATTTTTTGGAGAAGGGTACGACCGCAGAGGTTTGGAAGACCTTTTTTTGAAGGTTTTGTCTTGGGTTTGTCTGCTGCTAGGTCTGGTTTTTCTGTTGATGCTACCTTTGGGAATTTTTGGCACTATCTACGTCAACAATCAAAACAACCAGCAAATTACTACTCAAGCAAACCAACAATTAGCTCAGTTGCAGCAGGTAGAAGAACGGCTGAATAAGGGTAGTCCTGAAGATTTAAGGAATTTGGCGGGGGAACTTACCCGTTTGGGGGTACAAGCGGATACACAAAACCCACAGCAATTGAAAGAGCAAATTCTTTCGAGAATTACTCCGGCTAAGGAACGGTTACAGACGCAAAGTGCTGCGGTTCAGCAAAGTCAGCGCGTGGGGTTATTTAAAAATGCTGTTAAGTGGCTGCTGGGCGCGCTGATTTCTAGTGTTTTGTTTTTTACGCTGTGGCGCGGTACTGACTGGGCTCGGTAGTAGTTTTGAGTTTTGAGTTGCGAGTTTTGAGCTAGTAAGGTGCGCCTAGCGCACCCGGAGAGACTTGTTGAGGACTAAGGTGCGCCCTGCCCTGTACATGCAGCCCGCGTCTTGGTGGTTAAAAAGACCCTCAAACCCTGGAAATTTCGTTGGGGGCAGCGCTCCCTCTTCTTCTTTTCAAAAGATATTATCGGTAATAAATCTTGTTTATTGCCGATAGCCAACACCGAGAATGAGGCAAATCGGTTGTTAGCGCAGCCCTCGAAGAGGAACGCACCTTGACCAAGAAACTGGGTACAAGCCTCGCCCTTTTAGGGCGACTTTAGTTAAAACTTGTGAATAAGCGTTCCGGCCTTTCTTCACGACTGTATAATCAGAGTAGGAGGATAGAGCAAGTGTTTAACTTAACCTACGAGTACAAATTAAGACCAACGCCAGCGCAAGCAGCCATTTTTGAAGATTGGCTGGAACAGTGTCGTCGCGTTTATAACTACGCGCTGGCAGAGCGCAAGCATTGGTTTCATTCTCGTAGTTGCCAGGTTAACGCTTGCTCTATCCGCTCTGAATTTATTATTGGGGCCGAAACAAAACGACCAACTTATGCTAGTCAGTGCAAGAACTTAACCGCAGCCAGGGCAAGTATATCGGCTTTGGGTGCCGTTGCCGTACACGTTTTGCAACAAACATTGAGACGGCTTGAAAAAGCGTTTGTCAGTATGTGGGAACAAAAGCACGGTTTTCCTCGCTTTAAAAAAGCGGGAACAATGCGGTCTTTTGTCTTCCCTCAATTGGGGGTTGATCCGGTTCAGAATGGAAAAGTAAAATTACCCAAGATTGGATTGGTTAAACTTCACCAATCGCGTCCTATTCCTGATGGGGCAACTATCAAACAAGCCAGAATCGTCAAGAGAGCCAGCGGTTGGTATGTAATGCTAACCCTACAATGGGACGTGTCAGTGCCGTCGGTTATGCCACACGGCGAGGGGATTGGGATTGATGTTGGCTTAACTAATTTCATAGCAACTTCTAACGGTCTTTTAGTCAAGCGCCAAAAGTTTTTTGTTGAGGCCGAACGCAAGCTTAAATTGCTGCAACAGCGCGTCAGTCGGAAAAAGTTAGGCTCAAATAATTGGAAAAAGGCTCAGAAGAAAGTTTCTCAACTGCACGAGGACATTGCAAACTGTCGCCAAGACTGGCACTGGAAATTGTCTCACCAACTCTGTAAAGATGTGGGGATGATATTTGTTGAGGACTTGAACCTAGTAGGATTGTCTAGAGCAATACTAGGTAAACATTGCTTAGAGGCAAGCTGGGGTCAGTTCTTCACAATATTAGAGCAAACCTGTTTTAAGCATGGCGTGTACTTCCAGAAAGTAAGCGCTCATAAAACAAGTCAGATTTGTCCTAGTTGTGGTGTAGAAACGGGCAAAAAAGAATTGTCAGAGCGCACCCACACCTGCTCAAGTTGTAACTACACAACTGATAGGGATATTGCAGCAGCTCAAGTAGTTCTTATTAGAGGACTTGCAGCCGTAGGGCATACGGTCAAGATGCTTTCTTGCAAGTAAATTCGTCGGAATCCCGGTGAAGGAAGAATCCTCGTACCTGATAGTCGAGGAGTGTCAAAGTGCTGGCATTGTGCAATCCACAATCTAAAATCTAAAATCTAAAATCTCAAATCCACAATCTCAAGTCTAAAATCCACAATCTAAAATCTAAAATCCACAATCTAAAATCTAAAATCTAAAATCTAAAATCGATTGATGGTATTTTCTAGTTTGTCGGCAATGCCTTCTACCCAGTTTTCATCTTGTTTTGTATAGCTGCGGGGCGCGTTAGCGCCTAAGATTAAAACGCCTTGGGTGCCGATAGGTTGACAGATGACTCCTTGGGTATTTTCTGGCAAATAGTCAAATTCAATTTTGCCGGGATAAATATTGAGATTTACTAAATAAATTGGTTTGTTTTTGTCGAGCACTCGCTGCAAAATCGGCCCCGGTTTGACTTCGGGATTGATGCCTAAAATACCGCGCCGCAATAGGACTTTTCCCTGATACACAATTACGATCGACCTTGTGGCGGTATTTGTCAACAGCAAACGCGACGCCCAGGCTAATTCTATTTTCACAGCCTCCGGCAAATCCGGCGCAAATTCAAAACCTTCTTCGCCGATAAGTTTTACGGAATCGGGCGATCGCGCTTGCACCTGCTGCCACAGCAAACCTGTTAAAATCAGCAAAGCGCTGATAATTACTCCCAAAGCGTCCGATCGAGCTTGAGAATCTGTAATTTGCTCTGTCAGCAACCGGTTTACCATTAGCAGCGTACCTGCTAACCCTCCTGCAACTAAGGGCAATTGCCGCAAAACTTTATTGGGATCAGATTTAGTCATTAGTCATTAGTCATTAGTCATTAGTCATTAGTCATTAGTCATTGGTAATTGGTAGTTGGTAATTTAAGTAATGCCAACTGCCAACTGCCAACTGACTTTATCCTACTTCCCCAATTTCGACAATTCGCTGGAAGAGATAGCCGGTGCCGCGGGCGGTGAGAATTAATTCGGGATTGCTGGGGTCGTCTTCCAACTTTGCCCTCAGCCGCGAGATGTGAACGTCCACTACGCGGGTGTCTACGTGGCGTTCTGGCGTGTATCCCCAGACTTCCTGCAAAATTTCCGATCGCGAAAAAGGCTCTCCAGAACGGCTGACAAGCAGTTCTAACAGGCTGAATTCCATGCCCGTGAGGCGAATTCGCTCGTCGCCTTTGTAAACTTGGCGCTTGTTGGTGTCAATCCTAATGTTGGTGACGTGGATGACTCCAGAACTGGGAATTCCCGATGCGCCGTTTTTGTCTACCCGGCGCAATACCGAACGGATACGGGCTTCTAGTTCTTTGGGAGAGAAGGGTTTGACGACGTAATCGTCGGCGCCCAATTCTAAACCGGTGATGCGATCGGCTACGTCTCCCAAAGCAGTTAGCATGATGATAGGCACGTCTGACTCTTTACGCAACTCCTGACAGACGCCGTAACCGTCTAGCTTCGGCATCATCACGTCCAAAACCACTAAGTCGGGTTCGGTGTTGCGAAATGTTTCAAGAGCTTCTTCGCCGTCAGCAGCGGTGACGACATCGTAGCCAATCATGGAAAGGCGAGTCTCCAGAATGCGGCGGATACTGGCTTCGTCATCGACTACCAGAATTTTTTCTTTATGGTTTTCCAAGTTACCGAGCACTCCTTAAGTTACATTTCAGATAATGTTATTTTTTTGTACCCTATCATAGAAGACACAAATTGAATCATGGGCGGCGATCGGTCTGAAAGCTTGATAATTGCTTTAACTCAGACTTTTCTAAATGTTAGGGTGACTATTTATCATAGTAAACAATGCCTAAGCCTCGAATACAATATATTTGTCGGGAATGCGGGTATGATTCACCACAATATTTTGGCAGGTGTCCTAGCTGTCAGAAGTGGGATTCTTTTGACGAGCAGTTAGAACAACCTACTGTTGGTGTGTCGCGGGCTGGTTTAACAGGGGTGACAACTAAGACAGTGGGCGGTTCGCCCCCTGATAAGTCGAAGGGTCAACCCAGGGTATCTTTCAGATTATCGCAGATTTCCGACCAAACTCAGTCTCGCTGGCCTTCTGGTTACGGGGAGCTCGATCGAGTTTTGGGAGGCGGGATTGTTCCGGGCTCGCTGGTGTTGATTGGGGGGGAACCGGGAATCGGGAAATCGACGCTGCTGTTGCAGGTGGCGAATATGTTGGCCCGCAAGGATCGGATACTGTATGTCAGTGCGGAGGAGTCCGGCCAGCAGGTGAAGTTGCGATCGCAGCGTTTGGGGGTGGCTAATCCGGTTGAATTGTCAAGCAACGGCGGGCATAAATCTGGCAGTAACGGGGAAGCTAAAAAGGATTCGGAGGACAATTCAGCGGAGAATTTCTACTTGCTTCCAGAGACGGATTTAGAAGTTGTTTTGCGGGAGTTGGAAGCGCTGAAACCGAATGTGGCGGTGATTGACAGCATCCAAACTATTTATTTTGCTAGTTTAACATCGGCTCCGGGTTCGGTGGCTCAGGTGCGGGAATGTACGTCTGCTTTGATGCAGGTGGCGAAAAGGGAAAATATTACTTTATTTATTGTCGGTCACGTTACGAAAGATGGAGCTTTGGCCGGGCCGAGGGTTTTGGAACATTTGGTAGATACTGTACTGTATTTTGAGGGCGATCGCTTTGCTTCTCATCGACTTTTGCGATCGATGAAAAACCGTTTTGGCGCGACTCACGAAATCGGTGTTTTTGAAATGGTAGCCAACGGTTTGCGAGAAGTAGATAATCCGTCGGAGTTATTTTTAGGCAATAGAGATGAATTTTCTCCGGGTACTTCGACGACTGTTACTTGCGAAGGAACTCGACCGATTTTAGTGGAAATTCAAGCATTAGTCAGCCCTGCAAGTTTTGGTTCGCCGCGCCGTACTACTACTGGTGTGGATAATGCTAGATTGCAGCAAATTTTAGCTGTTTTGGAGAAAAGGGTGGGGATTCCTTTATCTAAATTAGATGTGATTTTGGCGACGGTGGGCGGTTTGAAGGTGGATGAACCGGCGGCGGATTTGGCAGTTGCGATCGCCGTTGTGGCCAGTTTTCGCGATCGGGTGGTTGATGCACGCACAGTTTTGCTTGGGGAAGTGGGTTTGGGGGGACAGGTGCGGCCGGTTTCCCAATTAGAATTGCGGCTGAGGGAAGCAGCGAAATTGGGTTTCAAAAGGGCGATTATTCCTAAGAATCAACCGGTGCCAGAGTTGGGGATGGAGATTATTCCGGTGGCGAAGGTAATTGATGCAATAATTGCGGCGATTCCGGCTACTCCCGCTCAGTTGCAGTCTGGTGATATGGAATTACAGTCTGTTGATTTGGAGGAAGAGGATTTGTTTAATTGAGTTAGAATTGTGATGTTATAAATTGATAGTAAGGAGGCACGAATTATGTATCAAGTAGACATTATTGAAGCAAAAGAAAAGCTTCTGGAATTAATCGCAGCGGCGATGAGAGGGGAAGAAGTGGCGATTACTCAAGATAACCAGCCTGTTGTAAAATTGGTAGTAATTCCCAAACAAGCTAAACCCAATCGACAAGCAGGAACTGCTAAAGGAATGGTTTGGATGTCCGATGATTTTGACGAACCGCTAGAAGAGTTTAAGGAGTACATGGAATAAGGCTGTTGTTGGACACTCATGCCTTTATTTTGATGCTTATGTGCGGCTGTGGTGAATTAAGTTAGTGCAAAAAGAAAGAGGCAAAAAGGAGGTAATAGCAACGTGAGCGTTAGATTACATCCCCATGCTCAAGCACGATTGAGCGAGGTGCAACTGAGGCAGAAGTAATTGCTACTGTTGAAAGTGGCACAACTTTTCCGGCTCAATTTGGCCGAACCGGATTTAGGCGCAACTTTTCCTTCAATGCTGAGTGGCAGGGAAAAGTTTATGCTATGAAGAAAGTGGAGGCGATCGCAGCCCCAGAAGGCGAAGACTGGATAATTATCACTGTAATTGTCAAATTCTTTTGAGCAGGAGGTTCCCGTGAAACTGACTTACGATCCAAGATACAACGTAGCTTATATATACCTGAAAGAAAAAACCGCACAGGTAAACACTATCCAGGTTAGCGATCAAATGAATGTGGACATTGCCCCCGACGGTACTATTTATGGAATTGAATTACTCAATGCCAATCAACAATTAGGGGCAGATAGTCAAGGAAAACTGATTGTTGTCAACGAAGCTTTAGGAGAATATTCCGAAATTCAGCTTGCACTTTAATGGCATTGAAAACAATCAGTAAAAATGTGGTTGCTGGATGAATGCTAGGAGTAATATCAAATGATTCAAACTAACTGGCAATGCGTACACACCCTTCACGGACATTCATGTTCGGTAACTTCTGTTGTCATCACTCCAGACGGACAGACTGTAGTTAGCGGAAGTTCTGATAGCACAATTAAGCTGTGGAACCTCAACACAGGGCAAGAACTTCACACTTTATCAGGACATTCACAAGGGGTTACATCCATTGCTCTCGCCCCTGATGGACAAACTCTTGCTAGTGGCAGTAAGGACAAAACTATCAAGCTTTGGAATCTCAGCACTAAAGAGGAAATTTAGACCATCACCGGACATTCAGACATAATTACTTCTGTAGTTATCAGCCCCGACGGGAAGAGTCTGGCAAGTGCCAGTGAAGACACAACTATCAAACTTTGGAACCTTAGAAATGGAGAAGAAATTCGGACTTTAAAGTGGCCAGTAGAAGTATTTTATAGTTTGGCTATTTTATTCAGCCCTGACGGAAAGATTCTACTTAGTAGCAGTGCAGATGATTATGTTTCTCTAAGTGCAGTAGCTTTTAATTTAACCACTGGAGATGAAATCTGGACAAAGCATTGGCAGGAGGGTATGGACTCTGTTTATGCGATCGCTGTTAGCCCCGATGGAGAAACTTTTGCGACTTTGCACTGTGTGGGAACTATTAAGCTGTGGAATCTCTACACGGGAATAGAAATCTATACTCTTGCGGAAAATTCAATGGGGGACTTCTGCTTAGCTTTTAGCCCTGATGGGAAAATTTTAGCAAGTGGCGGGTGGGATTCTGGCAGCGAAGAGGATAGTACGGAACCTGGTATTATCGAACTTTGGAATCTCGATACCAGAGATAAAATTTGCAGTCTCTTGGGGCATTCATGGGGAGTTTACTCTGTGGCTTTTAGCCCGGATGGGCAGACTCTGGTTAGTGGAAGTGATAACAAAACTATCAAGATTTGGCAACGGGATTTATAAGCACGGGAAATTTTGTATAATTTTTAATGGACCTTTTAACTGAAAAATGAACCAGAGAAAAAAACAGCGCAAAAATCCGTGGAAAAATGAACTAAACGACATCATCCGAGGTGCATCGGGTGGCTTTTTGTTCGGGATTCCCCTGCTTTATACGATGGAGGTTTGGTGGATCGGTTCCCATACTAAACCAGCGGAAATGTCGATCGCGATCGCAACTACCTTTATCGTCGTTTTCTTGTTGACTCGCACGGAAGGTTTTCGCCAAACTCAAGATATCCGCTGGCTAGATGCTGCAATCGATACCGTAGAATCGATCGCCCTTGGCATTGTCTGCGCGGCTTTTATCCTGTTTTTGCTCAGGGAAATTACTCCGGAGACTCCGCTGCAAGAAACTTTGGGGAAAATCATCTTTGAAGGCCTGCCGTTTGCGTTAGGAGTAGCCCTGGCCAACGGTTTCTTGAGTGGCGATCGCTATCAAAGTTCCGACAGCGACAGCGAACCTAATATTAACCCAACTTTAGCAGATATCGGCGCTACTTTAATCGGCGCGATGATCATTGCTTTCAACATCGCCCCAACAGACGAAATTCCCATGCTAGCGGCAGGTATTTCGCCGCCTTGGCAATTAGCAATTATCGCCGCCTCGCTGCTAATTTCCTACGGTATTGTATTTGTAGCCGGCTTTACTTATCAAGCAAAACGGCAGCAGCAGCAAGGGGTTTTTCAGCGTCCCCTCAGCGAAACTGTCATGGCCTATTTAGTGTCGCTGGCGGCTTCTGCATTTATGATGTTTTTCTTCCACAAACTCAGTTTTGACGATCCGTGGTCGATTTGGTTGAACTATACGTTAGTATTGGGATTGCCGGCGACTATTGGGGGCGCGGCGGGGAGGTTGGCGGTATGAGTCAAAGTAATAACGAACAACAACAAAAAAGAAGTCCTGCTGAATGGGTGACATTTGCGATCGCCTGCTCGATCCTCTTTTCCCTCACCGGACTGGTAATCTACAACTGGGTGACTAAAAAAGAGGAACCTCCGATTATTTCTGTCACTCGGAACACGCCTATTCGCGAAACTCAAGGGCAATTTTACGTGCCGTTTACAGTGACAAACACGGGCGGTGAAACAGCCGAATCAGTGCAAATTATTGCCGAATTGCGCGTCAACGGCGAAGTCTTGGAATCCGGCGATCAACAAATTGATTTTTTGTCAAGCGGCGAAACTCAAGAAGGAGCTTTTATTTTCAGTCGTAACCCCAGTCAAGGTCAATTGATTGTGCGTTCGAGCAGCTACAAACTGCCTTAACAAAGTTTTCAACTCTCGTTTCCGGTAAGTGTGACCCTCATAAAATCGTGTCGCTGGGTGGGGGCGGGTTCACCCATCTCTCCAATCCAGTGAGAGATTCATTAAACCCGCCCCAACCTCGATATTGTAGTGCGATCGAGCTAACGCTTCACCAGATTGTGTTCCCACTTCCAAACACAGCTCGAAATCAAATTTGTGCAGATATGAGCCGTAATTGGCACTAACAAATTCCCAGTAGCTAAAACACTGTAACCCAACAGCAATCCGACAGCCGTTGCCCAAACAGCATAAGGCCACTGATCCAGGGCTCCCAAGTGCAGAATGCCGAAACAAAAACTCGATAAAACTAAACTGGTAACATTCAATCCCAAAGCAGACAGCATCACGCCTCGAAATAGCAATTCTTCGCTAAGTCCCGGCAGGAGTCCCAGCCAAATTAAATCAGGCCAAAACAAAGGTTTGAGCACTACTTCCAAGTAAACATCCGCACTCCGGCGATAACCGGGCCAGAGGTGATAAACGATCGCACTACCGCCTGTAATTGCCAATCCGATCGCACATCCGTTGAGCAAGTCGATTCCTATCAATTTGACTGGCAAAAGCGATACCGAGCCAAATAGCAACCACAATTTAGCTACCGCCAGCAACATAATTGCTGTCACGCCCATTGCTACTAAAACTTGGGTGCGCGTCAAGGGTTCAATTTCAGGATTTCCGGGAAGTTTTTCTGCCACTTAATCACTTTTAGATTTGAGGTTTGAGATTTGAGATTTGTTGGGTTTAGTCAGATAAACAACGCAGGGAGGAGATGTCTGCACCCAAGGAAGCTGGACTGATGCCGGCTCGCAAAGCGACCAAAACTCCGATCGCCTCTAAATATGAGTTTACCTGCAAAGCTTTGATTCCGAGTTTTTCTGGAGTCGCCTGCATCTGGGTTTTGTTGTCCCCGACAGCGATGATTTGCACGGACGATCGCCCGCTCAAACTCAGAATAGCACTGCCACCGCAGGCTGTGGCGGGTATCACCACCGCATCGACTCGATCTGCCCACAAACCCTGGGACTCGAAATCTCGCCTGTTTGCGAAGTTCTCTCTTGTGGGGAGTAGGGGTTGGGCATCTTGCCCGCCCAATAGCTGCCTGCGGGCATCTTGCCCGCCCAATACCTGTGACAGGCAAGATGCCTGTCCCACAGTAGGAGTGACAAACTGTGACAGGCAAGATGCCTGTCCCACAGTAGGAGTGACAAATTGGGGAGCTTTGCTGAGGCCGGCAAGGACGCAAGGTAGGAAAGTATAGCCGATTTCTTCAGCAGCCGATCGCGGGGACAGGTGCGGATCGAGGGGAAGTGGGGAAAGCGCGGGGGCGTGGGCGCAGGGGATTTTAAACGTCCTGACGACGAGGTGGCTGATGACAGCTTCCGCGCCGGCGAGGGGGTCAACTCCTTTGCCGCGGCGGTAGTTTTCGAGGGCGAGGCTGCCTTCATCGTCGGGAAATCTGGCTACAACTGCGATCGCCTCTACTCTTGCTTGTTTGATCAATTTTTCTGCGGCGCGCAATAAACTGTCGGGATTGCCGATCGTCCCCCAGGATGCCCCTGATTCAGAAATACGCAATTCTACTTGCAGAGGGCGATCGGTTAAAACCCAATCAGTTATATTCAAACCCAATGTAGCTCTCGCTGCATCAGCCGCTTGCAAGTGGCGCAACTGCAAGTCTGGTTCAATGCCGGCATCGAGGATTAAGCCGATGCGATTTTGATGTACTGGTTGCAGTCCCCAGCATCCGGCAGCAAATTTGTCAAGGGCGTAACCTTCAACGTAGAGAGCGTTAGGTATCGGCCAATAAAGTTGAGCGCCGTTGAGGACGTTGGGGTGAGTGATCAGGGTATCAGAAATTTGGGCGATCGCCCTAGCCACGGGCAGCGCATCTCCTGCAAACCCCCCGATCGAGGCTCCAACGCCTGTGGGGACTATCAAAACCACTGTCAAAGGGCGGGGGTTCACGGTGTTGCGGGGGATGCTTCCACGAGCACGTAGCCTTCTACCACAGCCTTTTGCCGATCGACATCCACATCTGTGACTGCCCACCGCAGCGGTTCGCCGTACTTTTGCAGTTCAATTTCAATAGCCGAGTGCAGTTGTTCGGCGGTCTCGTGGAGGTCAACTTCTGCGGAAATGAAATGGGTGGTCATAGGGCGATCCATAGTGGTTTTACCGCTAACGGTACTTAGGTCAATTTTAGCTTAGTGCTAGGATTTACCGAATTGGCGATCGTACACAATGTCTTCTTTTTCTGTTTCTATCTTCAAGTTCGATCGGGGATAAGCAACACACAGCAACACATAACCTTCTGCCTGAAGTTCGGGACTAACGCCCATGCCATCAACTTGATCGACTTGACCCTCAATAATTTTAGCAGCGCAAGTAGTACAAACCCCCGCATTGCATGAACTCGGCAACTCAATGCCGGCGGCGTTGGCGGCGCGAAGAATTTGTTTATCTTCGGGTACTTCTACGGTATAGGTAGAGCCTTGGTGGATCAATTCAACAGTGTAAGTCTTAGACATATTTCAATTATTGGTTTTAATTCCCCAATTGGAATTTACGCTAGATTTGGAAACAAAGCAATCAGTATTTTACCGCTGTTTGTGCTTTTGTGCAATTTTACAACTCCATTTTTTATTGATAATTTTTTTTATTAATTGGCTGGGCGAGCGAGTGGCATTTTGTCAATCACTATTTCACAAATTATTACAAACCTCACGGCGGAACTGTGCCACAAAGCACTTATACCTAATTAATTTTTTGCCTTCAAGCCAACAACTCATCAACCGCAAGACTAAAACCCGGCAGCACTAGCTGAGTGCTGACTGTAGAACCCAAGTTAAAAGTTAACTTTTGAGTTTGAGTCATTATCAATATCCAGCGACTTTCTGGAAAAACAATCCAAGCTTCCAGACAACCCGAATCTAAATATTCTTGTGCTTTCAGAAATATTTCTTCCGCAATATCAGTAGGAGAAACTATTTCTGCAATTAACGGCGGACTTTGAGGCAAAGTAGGAACATCGCCATATTGAGCAACAAGTTCAGGAGTCAGATAAGCTACATCAGGACGGCGCACTCGCCTGTCTGTACGACAAGGAACTTCTGTATAAACTTCGCCGCCTTGTCCGCTAGATATCTTGTAACTTCTCCAAGAATAATCTAGTTTGGATTGAATTAGACTGTGTTTTGCTGTCATGCCATTTTTCTCCACAATTTGCCCGTCCACCCATTCCATATCGTCCGGGGGATTAGCCATGAAGTCTTCTAGAGAAACATTTTCTGATAAAACGGCTGCCATTACCATAGCCATTTACTCCCTTTTGCAGAATTCACTCATATTGTAGCAATCAATTGGTAATGGGTAATTGGGAATTAGGAATTGGGAATTGGAAATGAGTTGATTGGAACTGAAATATTGCACCATTTTCAGCAACAGGCAAGATGCCTGTGAAGCGAGAAAATCCATATCTTTGTGGAACAGGCATCTTGCCTGTTCATAAAAGGCTTATTGAGAATGGTGCAATATCTCAGTTGGAGTAAAAAAATAACCCATACCCAATGCCCTATGCCCATGCCCAATTTACTCAATATTAATTTGATTCGGCGGCTTAGGTTGATTCTGTTTGTCATCCTTCAAAGTTTTGCGCCCCGAACTCGCATAATCCTTATAAAAATCCACAAACATTTTGGTTAACTGCTGCAAAGAAAGTTGTTCCCCATTAATTTGAGATTTCATATAAGCTTTAAGCACTTCAATGTAAGCCAAACCGAGGGCAAGCGTGAGAGTTGCTGCCGTTGCACCGGAGATAGCACCGCCCACAACCGTACCAGCACCAGGAATCATTTTAATCAAATTAGTCACAATACTTCTACCGACAGCAGTCACCCCGCCAGCGCCGCTAATAGCAGACAGCATCGCCGAAATAAACCCCTTATCAAAGGGCATTCCAAAAATCACAGTAATATTAGCAATCATTGCCGTTTGCATCGTCATCAAAATCGGCGCATCAGCAAACGGTACAGGAGTCGCACCGACAATTGCAGAACCTGCAACATAAGCACTTAGATACTTAAATGCCATATCTGATTTGAGCGCAATATTTGCAATTTGTTCTTTAACAAAAGCTTTTTTAGCTACTTCCGGCAGCAGTTGAAAAGTTGCATCTACCAACTTGTCTAAACCGTGAGATTTTACTGTATAATCCTCATCTATTTCTTCCGGCTCAGCCATGACGGGGATGATTTGACTGACTGGTAAATTCATGTGTTCCAGTTGCTTGAAAAACTCGCTGGGCTTTTTAGATGTCGTCTGAGTCAGCACTAAAAGAACTGGTACATCTTTGACTTCCATTTCTTTTAGCCAGTTGTCCTCCACGGATTCTATTCGATTTGCACCGTGATTGATGCAGTACCAGATGACGTGAATGTGTTCTTTGGGGTGCAGAAGTCTTTGGTCTTCAATTAGTTTAGCAACGTTTAATTGAATAATTTTAATTTGTTCGGCATTGAGTTCGAGTCCGGGAGTGTCGTAGACTGTAATTGGGCAATTCGGTTTTGTATATTGGCGAATGCCTTGAGTTATGGGGCGGCCGACTCCGGTTTCTGCTAAGCGTTGGCGAAAAACGGAATTTATCAGGGTACTTTTGCCGACACCAGTTTTGCCGATGACTAAAACATTGCACTGTCCCACTTGGTCTTCTGCGTCTTTGAAGGCGTAATAACTTCTATTTAAAAGCTCGTCTAAGGAAAAGTCGTCTGACATGGCGGTTTGCTCCGATAATGGTGGGATATTAATTCAATACCACCGAATAGAATTCCGATGCTCTACAAACGAAGTCCGCGAAGGCGGACTGAGGATTATTCAACATATTGTAGCAATTTGATTTCAGAACTGGTGCAACGGGTAGAGGAGAGTTTTGTGTGGCGTGCTGCTACATGAAAGGTTGTATAATTTAGTTTAAGCTAGCAATCGATCGACTTCGATGCTAAAACCGATCAGGATTTGTTGGGTGCTGGCGGTATCCCCGGATCTAAATGTCAATATTTGATTTTGAGTCATCACGAATATTAAACGACTTTCGGGAAAAACTAACCAGACTTCCTGACAGCTAGATTCTAAATATTCCTGTGCTTTGAGAAAGACATCTTCAGCGATATCGGTGGGTGAAACTATTTGGGCAACTAAAGGAAAACTTTGGGGTAAAGTGGCAAGATTGCCAAACTGTGCAACGAATTCGGGTGTGAGATAAGCGACATCAGGGCGGCGAATTTGTCGGTTAGTGCGACAAGGAACCTCGACATAAGCCTCTCCACCTTGTCCGCTAGAATCTTTGTAATTTTTCCAAGCATCCCCCAGGCTTAACTGAATTTTACCCGTCTTTAGTGTCATGCCATTTTTCTCCACAAGTTGGCCGTCTACCAATTCCATGTTATCGGGCGGCTCGGTGATGAACTCTTCTAAAGTAAAATTATCTTGTACAGCAGTAGCAGTGACCATAGTCATTTCCTCGTTTTTACAAATCGGTTTCAGAACTTGCCTGTATGATGTTCGATCAAACCTTCACCAATGGCGCAAACTCCTCTAACTTCACTTGTAAGTCATCCACCAGCATTAAACGATACCTTTCGGTAGTTTTCAACTTGTGGAGAACATAACTAGCAAACTCCTCTCGCCACTTTTTTCTATCAAGTTCATTCGAGATGTTCAGCGCTCTGATTGATAGGTTGTAAGGGTATTCTTCAAAGTTGAGCTCTTTATCATTTTCAAAATCATGCTTTCCTACTGTAAGAGTGATTGTTGAGTTACGAAACTCATACCAGTGGTCAATGCCATCAGAAACCAGCTCTAATTTAAGAGCCAATATAAACTCTAATTCTTTGATTAAATGTTCGATGTCCTGTGGAAAGTCTACAAAAATATCTAGTGTGCGAGACATAAAAATCTCCTTTATTGAAACTCAGTAAAAGTGATGTCATAGATATCGCCAATAATTCGGACGCTATCAATTTTTCCGCGTGTAATATTTTTCGCCCTCTGCAAACCTCGTTCAGCCTCAGCCTCTATCAACCCAGACACCCTAGCATCTATAATTATATCCCTAGCCTGTCCGCCTCGTCTAATCGAGTTGTTGATCTGATTTTTTACTGTCGCGCTTGTAGCACCGGCATCTAGACTTTTGAATTCAGTGAATTTTCCATCTACCTCAGCATCGGGATTTCTACCTCCATCGGTTTTTTCTACCAAGGCTTTAACATTCTTTCCCTCTCTTTCCAGAAATTCAGCAATCGCTCTTTCGGTTTCACCAAAAGCTCTTTCTGATTCATCAATACTGCCACAATTAAGCGAATTTTGCTCAGGGGTTTGTTTAGTCCCGTTATTCACCATTTTTGGTTATTTAAAATTTTGGTGAATTATCGCACATTATGAGCCAAGTCACTTGAGAAAAAGAACCGGGTTTCTCACTTAGTCAATACAATGATTCCTCTCCCATCAGGTTCTACTATTACCCTAATACTAACACTATCTCTAGTTCCTTCTATATCCCATATTACAGGCTTACCAGCAAAGAAGTTACTTAAACTTTTAGCAAAGACTTAAGATAAGTATACACTCTGAAACAATAAATTCTCTTTGATTTTTTGACAATTAATGGCACTTTTGCAAGTAGCCTGCTATTACTATTATGGCCGGTAAAGACGATGATTTTATCCCATAACCATTGTAAAATTAAGTTGGTATTGAGAACACAATGATGGCACATTAAATGGATTCTCTGATTTCTTTTAGCTTTTTCTTTAAAATGATGGGATCTATTTCTTCTATTTTTTCTATTTCTTTTAATAGTATGTCAATTTTTGATTGCATCTTCTTAGCTTTTTCTAGCCCTTTTTTATAATTGGGATCTTTCAGCATTTCCTGATATTCCTTAACTGCGTTTTCCAACATATTTAGAGTTGCATACTCTAATTCAGGGTATTGATACCTTTCTATATATTCCTCATACTCTTCCTCAGCTATTTTTATCTTTTTATACTCTTCTTTCTCAAGGATTTCACGAATATCACCAGAAAGCTCATGAGTTACTTTTTTTGTATATATTACAAAACATCCTTCTTGATAGGAACTGTGAGACCTAATTTCACCAATTTGGAATATCTTGTTTTCTGTTAATAAGAGGCATAAAGAACGTTCGGGAAAATCCACTTTCGCTTGCTCTATAGTTTTGTGTGAAAAGTGAAACCAATCTATCTTTTCACTATCATTAGCGAGATTAATTGCCTTGGTAATAGGATCATTATCTTTCAAGACACCTAGTTTAATGAATTTACCATTTGGTCTCGGTTGATCTTGATTTACAGGCGTAGAGTTTTCTTGAGACGGTGGGATAACTTCATCTTGATCTTTACGAGAGTGTTCTTTATTATATTGTCTTTCATACTCCTTAATTCTTAGTTGATTCCACAGATGCGATTCACTCTTATATTTATTTGACCAACGATCAATCAATCCTTTTGTTAAATTTAAGTTATGGATACTAATACATAATTCTCCCTCACATTCAAGACCTACCTTGGTTAGATTAGATGACCCTATGATAGAAAACCCAATTTCTCTATTGTCATTGTCTCTAACATGACGGCCTAAAAAACAATAGGCTTTGACATGAAAGTTATTTGGGGGACATATAAAACGAACAGACTTAGCTTTAACATTCATTGATTTTTTATCGAGAAAATTTATTAAATTTTCGATATCACTAGGTTTATTAAAATAATTTTTTGTTCCGATCGCAATCACAACTTCCGTATTTTCATTTAAATAAGGGTGTTCAAGAATCTTTTTTACTTTTTTCACCCCATCATCACTAACAAAAGCAGAAAACAGATAAATTTTATCCCAAGAGTATTCTTTACAATTTAATAAAAAATCTATTGTCGTTTCCAAGCTTTTTTGACGGTCTTCCAAAATTACAAATTTTCTAATAACACTCATTGTAAATTACTCCAATTAATTGATATAAAACTTTTTAGGTAAGATGTAAACCACGATTATCTTCCCTAAAACTGCGCGATCGCAATAAAGTTGACTAAAAACATAATCAGCCAACTCAATCAAAGCCTACTTCGACTCCGACGGCGGCAACCCCACCAAACGCATAACCGCAGACTGATCGGACTTAGCCTGTAATTCCCGCGATCGCCTGGGATGTTTGAAAGGTTACTCATGGGCTTAACAAGGGATAGAGAGGGAAACGCATGGAGAAATTATAACTGTTGCAGTCGAGCTTGAACCAATTTTTGAATATTTGTGGCAGAGATCGGATTTATGAGAGTTACGCACAGCAAAGAAACCGGGTTTTTCACTTAGTTAAAGGCTGGGATGCCGTATTTTCGCAAAAAAACCCGGTTTCTAATCACCCGTGTTTTAGTCATAATTTAAAAATGTTGCAGCAGAGATTTTTCTTGGGCGTAAACCTTTCGCAGCGACTCCAGCCCGATCGCACTTAACATCAATTTAATCACCCCCACCAATTCCCCCCACTCCAACAATTCAGAAACACAAACAGCTTTGTGAAATCTATCCGCATAGAAATCCACCCAAAAATCCGGCGCGTGTCTCTCTTTCTGACTCGCCATCCGGCGCTTCCAATAACCAAAATCTAAACCAGAGGGCGATTCCACTCCCAAAACTGGCGGAAAGTCGGCATAACTCACAAACCGACTCATGCCTTTGGCGTGCACGTACAGGATATGCGCCCAGCACTCGAAGCGATATATTTGTTCTACCTTGATTTTCAGCAGCCGCGCGATCGCCTCTTTCGTCACAAACCGGCTCAATCTGTGTCTGGGGGTTGATTTTGGTCGAAAGCTTGCTAACATGGTTGATACATCCCACTTGATGGGAATTTTCAATGGTTGATACATCCCACTTGATGGGAATTTGATTTGAATAGGCGATCGTCTTTAAGTTTTCCAGACGTTGGGGCGATCGCTTTTTACGATAAAACCATCTTATGATGGTGTACCATCATTTGTCAAGTATGGGTTTAGTCAGATTAAAAGTCAGAGAACTAGCTAGCGAGAAAGGCTGGACGCTGAAAGAAGTTTCAGAACGATCGGGAGTAATTTACAGCACCGTCAGACACTACGCCCGCTGTCCGGGAGTGTCCACCATTGACTTTATTTCTATACACAAATTGGCTCGCACCTTTGATGTAATGATTGAAGACTTGGTGGAAATTGTGCAGGAGTGAGCGATCGCTTGTTACGATAAAATTTTATCCCTGACTAAATCTAGTTTTTTGTCAATGGGTTTAATTAGATTGCGGGTTCGAGAGTTGGCTGCTGAGAAAGGTTGGACGATCAAAGAGGTTTCTGAGCGATCGGGCGTAGTCTACAGTACGCTCAGAACCTATGCCCGATCGCCCGGATTAGCAACTGTTGACGTGACAGCCTTGCATAAGTTGGCAAGGACTTTTGATTTGTCGATCGAAGATTTGTATGAAATTGTGCAGGAGTGAGCGATCGCTTTTAGGAACTAATTATCCACTCAATATTGCTCGACAGTTGCTAGCATCTGATTGACAGACTCACCCCGTTGTAGCGCTTCCCAATCAGATGTAACAGGTTGGTAAGAACAGTAACACACCACAATTCGCTCCTCAGTATCGGAAGCAGAAAACTGCTGAACGCGAGTAACTACCCAATCTCCATCTTTCCCGTGGGTGACTCCATTACCGGGGTCAGATAGATTTTCATAATCGCGGGTTTTGTCCCCTACTTGAGGAATTTCTGGGTTTTCTTCCCAAGTCCAATTTTCCCAAAGTATATTAGTGAGACCGCCCCTCGGCATAAGCTGACGTTTTTCCCAGCCCGGAGCACTCATGCTTTCGGTTTTGTAGACAATCCAGATTTTTTTTGCCATTTTTCCTCCCTTTCCTTTAATCTTGGTAATCTTGCCACATATCCTGAAACGAGGTTTGTTCCCCGTCAAACACGCAAGCCACATCAGGGGGGGTGTTACGAGTCACTCGGATTTCTTTTAACCGCCAGTGGTATTTTTCGCCCATCTTTTCGCAGAGTTCGGGATCTGTAACATGGTGTACGTTTTCTGGCTTTGGATTCGGTACGCGATCGCTCCTCACTTCAGACTTCCCTTACAGTTTAAAAACTAAATGTCTTGCCCTGTATGCGATCGCTCCACCACTGCACACAGCAGCTATGTGTTGGTTTGGTTTTGACTTGCTTCTATTTTTGGTTGCTCAGCCTTCATGACATATTGCTCCATAAATTCCAGCAAAACATCCCTCATATTTTTACCGTCCCTAGCAACAGCCGACTTAAATCGGTTCCGCAGCTCCGGCGGCATTTCTACTCTAATAGCCACAGTCTTGTTTTCATCCATACAGGCTCAAGGCTTTACAACATATACATTTTTACATTTTTATGTAGTTTGCCTAAAAACCAGCTTTTTGCATACAGGTGCATTGTTGTAACTATATGCTTTAGTGCATACTAATGCAATAGTGCAAAAAATGCCGTTTTCCGCGAAAAACGCTACAGAGCGTTAATTTAAGTCCTTTAGGTATGATTTACGCTCATAAACCCGGTTTCTGCAAAAAATCTTGAGTTTGGCTTTGTTAGTACATTGTGGTCAATTGTAACAACTTTATAAATAAAAAAAGCGCCTGAGCTCTCCCAGACGCATACCATAAAATCAACAAATTATCAACCCTAACCTAACCATTCAAAGCCTCAGCACCGCCGCAAACTTCCAGGATTTCCTGAGTAATTGCCGCTTGCCGCGCCTTGTTATAAGTTAGCGTCAAACTACCGATCAAATCGCTAGCATTCTCACTAGCATTGTTCATCGCAGTCATCCGCGCTGCCAACTCGCTAGCAGCAGACTCTTGCAAAGCCCGCAGCAATTGGTTGTTCAAATACAAGGGCAAAAGAGCCTCCAGAATTTGCGCCGGATCTTGCTCGAAAATCATGTCTCTGGGCAAACTCTTCGTAGGTGAAGCAACCTTCTCGCGCGATACTTGAAACTGTCCGCCTTGCGATGTCAAGCGGAAGATTTCATCATCGGGAGTTTCCAAACCTTGGGGGTCGAGGGGCAGCAAAGTTTGAATTACCGGACGCGAACTAATTAGCGACACAAACTTGGTGTAAATTAGCTCAACTCTGTCCACAGTTCCTGACAGGAACAAAGAAAGCAATTCGTCAGCAATTTGCGCGGCTTCCGGTGCTGTGGGAATTTGTTCTAAGTTAGCGTAAGTAGCATCAATCGGCTGTTCGCGGCGCTGGAAATACTGAGTAGCTTTGCGTCCTACCAACACGTATTTGTAGTCTAAGCCTTCAGCTTTGATTTCCTTAGCGCGATTTTCGGCGTATCTGATGATGTTGCTGTTGTAACCGCCGCACAAACCCCGATCGCCCGAAACTACCAACAGTCCCACCGATCGCACTTCGCGTTTTTTCAGCAGCGGCAAATCCAGGTTTTCAAACTGCAACCGTTCCGCCAAACCGTATAATACCTCTGCCAGTCGATCGGCAAAAGGCCGAGTAGCAGTCACCTGTTCTTGAGCGCGGCGCACCTTTGCAGCGGCCACCAAGCGCATTGCTTCTGTAATCTTTTTAGTGTTCTTGACCGACTTAATGCGATCGCGAATAGTTTTCAGATTTGCCATAATTTTCTCCTTTTTTCTTAGCCTTTATTCTGAGTTCTCAGCGGTAGTAGGGACACTCCAAGAGCCCAAAGCGTGTCAACTTAAGCTTTGAGTCCGCCAGTCTTTCCGCTCACCCGCTAGTCCGCCAGGGGTTGAAACCCCTGTCTAATAGCTAAAGTCCTCTAAAAGAGGACTAATGAGTTGAAAAATTATTCTTCTGGGTATTCAGTCCTCTTAAGAGGACTTTCGCTTTGAGGCAGGGGTTTCAACCCCTGCCGGAATGTGGGTTTTACCTTAAGTTGATACCAAGGGGTATTGCCGTGTCCCTACAGATTTCGTGCTAATTACGCAGAAACTAAGAAACTTTGCTTGTATTCAGTGATGCCTTCTTTCAGCAGCTTCTCAGCTTCATCAGTCAAAGCTTTTCCGCCTTGAACAATTTCGCCGTACTTCGGCTTGCTAGTCCGCAAATAGTCGCGCAAACCAACAGTAAACTTGCTGACTTTTTCCACTGGGATGTCATCCATATAGCCGTTAATACCGGCATAGATTACAGCCACTTGTTCGTTCATCGGCAGAGGCGAACTTTGGGGCTGTTTCAACAGTTCCCGCAAGCGCTGGCCGCGCGACAATTGATTTTGAGTAGCTTTATCCAAGTCAGAAGCAAACTGAGAAAATGCTGCCAGTTCTTCAAACTGCGCCAATTCCAATTTCACCTTACCGGCTACTTTTTTCATTGCCTTAGTTTGAGCCGCCGAACCTACCCGCGATACCGAAATACCGGGGTTTACAGCAGGACGCAAACCAGCGTTAAACAAGTCAGAAGAAAGGAAGATTTGACCGTCGGTAATCGAAATTACGTTCGTCGGAATGTAAGCAGAAACGTCGCCAGCTTGGGTTTCGATAATTGGCAAAGCAGTCATGCTGCCTTCGCCTAAATCGTCGCTCAATTTAGCAGCGCGTTCTAGCAAGCGAGAGTGCAGGTAAAACACGTCTCCGGGATAAGCTTCGCGACCGGGAGGACGGCGCAGCAACAAGGACATTTGGCGGTAAGCTTGTGCTTGTTTGGAAAGGTCATCGTAAATGACCAAAGTGTGCTTGCCTTTGTACATGAAATACTCGGCTAAGCTAGCACCTGTGTATGGAGCCAAGTATTGCAGGGTTGCGGGGTCGCTAGCGTTGGCTGCTACTACGATCGTGTAGTCCATCGCGCCCTTTTCTTGCAGGACGTTGACGATGTTAGCTACTGTAGAAGCTTTTTGACCGATCGCCACGTAAACGCAGATCACGTTTTCCGATTTTTGGTTGATGATTGTGTCGATCGCGATCGCAGTTTTACCGGTTTGTCTGTCACCGATAATCAGTTCCCGCTGTCCTCTTCCCACCGGAATCATCGCATCAATAGCGGTAATTCCTGTTTGCATCGGTTCGTAAACAGAACGGCGAGAAACAATGCCCGGTGCCGGAGATTCAATCAAGCGAGATTCAGTAGTTTTAATTTCTCCTTTGCCGTCAATCGGACGGGCCAAAGCATCAACTACCCGTCCCAACATTGCTTCACCCACGGGGACTTCAGCAATTCTGCCAGTAGCAGTAACTGCCGAACCTTCTTGAATGCCGAGGCCTTGGCCCATCAACACTGCACCCACGTTATCTTGTTCGAGGTTCAGTGCAATGCCCACGGTGCCGTCGGCAAATTCTAGCAATTCCCCAGACATGGCTTTATCCAAGCCATAAATCCGAGCAATGCCGTCGCCTACTTGCAGAACAGTACCGACGTTAGAGACTTTTACGTCTTGGTCGTACTGCTCAATTTGCTGGCGAATAATGCTGCTAATTTCGTCAGGTCTGATTGCTGCCATGTCAGTTGTTTTTTGTCAGTTGTTTGTTGTCAGTTGTCAGTTATCAGTTGTTCAAAACTACCAACCGTTAACTGCTAATTAAATTAGCTAATAGTCATCAGCTATTAACTCTCAGGAATTCAAGCGAATTCCTAGACGGCGCAATTGTCCCCGCAGGCTGGCATCAATTACTTGAGAGCCTACTTTGATTACCACACCGCCGATTAAATCTGCGTCTATTTTGGTTTCAATTTCTACGCTTCTAGCGCTGGTCATCGCCTGCACTTTCTCGCGAACAGTCTGCTGTTGAGCGTCTGAAAGCGGGACTGCCGATGTAACTTCAGCCAATACTGTTTGGTTTAGTTCTCGGAGCCTTGCCAAGTATTGTTTGCCAATCCCTTCTAAAAAAAGAATTCTTCCTTTGTCTACTAATAGCTTCAGAAAGCTGTGCATCAAGGGGCTCATTTCTTCACCCGCTATTTGCTGAATCACGGCTTTTTTAGCATCCGGTTTTACCAGCGGATTGGCTAAAAATTGACGCAAATCTTCCGAACCTTCTAGCAGGCTCAGCAAGGAACGAATATCTTCGCCGAACTTCTCTGAGAGATTGTTGGACTGAGCCAGTGACATCAAGGCAGATGCGTAAGGCTGTAAGACTTCTGTGCTGACTGTACTCACGTTTTAGCCTCCCAGTAACGCAATGCTGCGATCGATTAATTGGTGTTGAGCGCCGTCGTCCAAGCTAGTTTTTAGCTGGCTTTCCACCTTTGCTAATGCCAGAGATACAACCGCCGATCGCAGTTGGGCGATCGCTCTTTCCCGCTCCGCTTCCAACTCTTGACCTGCTGTTGCTCTCATCCGTTCAACGTCTTGCGCCGCCTGAGCTAGAATTGCTTCTTTTGCTTTCTTGGCAGTTTCTTCAGCAGCGGCACGAATTCGTTCGGCTTCTGCTTGCGCTTGAGTCAATTTTTGCTGTTGCTCTGCTAGAGCTGCTGCTGCATCTTTTTGGCGTTTTTCTGCATCTTGAATCGCCTCTTGGATGGCCGAACGCCTCTCTGTCAGGATTTTACCTACAAATCCGCGCCCGAAATAAAACAGCACTGCAATAATAATGACCAGGTTAATCAGGTTGGTTTCTAAAATATCGAAATTTAAACCGAAACCACCTTCGCCGCTAGCTTCTGTGGCTAGCAATAAAACAGTCCCCATGATACTCTTCCATAATTGCGCGTGCAGATTGGGTGAAGCTATTTTAGATTTGAGATTCTATCAAAAATCTAAAACTCTTCGGTCTCGCTATTTGGCCAGCGACTGCCCTAATAGCTTTTCGAGAATTTGGCCGCTGAGCGCGTCTACTTGTTGTTCTAGTGAGCGCATTGCTTCTTGCTTTTGCTGCTCTATTTCTTGCCCAGCCTTTTCTCGCGCGACTTGAGCTTCTTGTTGAGCCTCAGCTACTTTTGCTGCCCCAATTTTTTGGGCATCAGCTTGAGCAGCAGCAATTACTGATTGAGACTGTTTGCGAGTTTCTCCCAGTTTTTGCTCGTACTGCTGCGCTAGTTGCTGAGCTTTTGCCAAGCGTTCTTGGGCGGAGACTTGAGTGTTGCGAATGTAATCGGCGCGATCGTCAATTGACTTGCTGAGCGGCTTGTAAAAAATTACATTCAAGACTGCGACTAGAATTAAAAACTGCACCGCCATCAGAGGCAGCGTAGCATCTATATCAAACAGTCCCCCTTCCTTAGCCGCTTCTTCAACTGCTAGTAATACTGTCCAGTGCATCATGATTTTTTGACGGCTTCCATCTAATTCGCTTAATCGATTTTAGATTTGAGATTTTGGATTAGAATCGCCAAAACCTCAAATCTAAAATTTCAAATTATTATGCGAAGGGGTTGGCAAACAGCAGCACTAGGGCTACGACCAAACCGTAAATTGTGAGCGCTTCCATGAACGCCAAACTCAACAGCAAGGTGCCGCGAATTTTACCTTCTGCTTCCGGCTGACGGGCAATCCCTTCTACAGCCTGACCTGCTGCATTACCTTGACCAATGCCAGGGCCGATTGCGGCTAAACCTACTGCCAAAGCGGCGGCAATTACGGAAGCGGCAGCAACTGTTGAGTCCATGATGATTTTCCTTATCTAAAGTACAAAATTGAGAACAGATAGTCTACAGAATTGTCCGATTTAACGGGAGAAAGTTTGAGTTCAGAATTTTTTTTTTCCTCCTTCATTCTTCGCCGTTTATCGTTAGTTAATCGTGGTGTTCTTCGCCGTGACCGCCTTCTAGAGCTTCACCTATGTAGGCTGCGGCTAAGGTTGCAAAAATCAAAGCTTGAATTGCACTGGTAAATAGTCCCAGAACCATCACTGGCAGAGGAACAAATAAAGGCACTAGCAAGACTAGCACTCCGACCACCAATTCGTCCGCAAGAATGTTGCCAAACAAACGGAAACTCAGGGACAGAGGCTTAGTGAAATCTTCTATGATTTTGAACGGCAACATGAAAGGCACCGGTTCAACATAGTGGGCGAAATACCCCAAGCCGCTTTTGCTGAGACCTGCATAAAAATATGCTAGAGAAGTCAGCAGTGCAAATGCTACCGTCGTGTTGATGTCAGCGGTAGGAGCTCCCAATTCACCTGATGGCAGCTTAATCAGCTTCCAAGGAATTAGAGCGCCAGACCAGTTTGACACAAAGATGAACAGAAATAATGTACCAATAAACGGTACCCAAGGGCGATATTCTTTTTCCCCAATTTGGTTTTTAGCCAAGTCCCGAATAAATTCCAGCGCATACTCCATAAAATTTTGCATTCCGCTGGGAATTCGCTGGATTTTGCTGGTTCCTAAAATCGAAACTACGACCAAAACGGCAATTACAAACCACGAGGTTAGAAAAACCTGCCCGTGCACTTTCAGATTGCCCAGTTGCCAGTACAACTGCTGGCCAACTTCCAATTTGGCGAGGGGGAAACGATTAAAGGTGTTTAGAACGTCAAGCATTGCCATTCAACGGGCTTCCCCATACAAATCGATGAGTTGAGTTTTGCTCTTCTTACCTGACTTACCTGTAATCTAGTGCTAATGCACTTCGGATCACGTAAACCATCAGCGCAGCTTTGTAAGTCAGAAATCCCAAAAATATCGGTAAAATCTGTAGCTGATTCCACTGTGTTCCTACTATCATCACCGCGAAAAACAAACCGAGCCTTGTCTTGCTGATGCGTTGATTTTGGCTGCCGATTCGTTCAACGTCTCTAGCCAACATCTTTAAGTAAACCACACCTGTGACCGCCCCAAGCAAATAATTCAGGGCAATGTTGAGGGAGTAAAAAATCCAAACGGAGATAAAAATAATCGCCGTAAAAGCAAGGGTGTACGCCAACAACTCTTGTTGGAGGCGATAAAAGTCTTGCATGGGATTCGTTGTCTCGGACGAGACTGTCGAGACAGTGCCAGCTTGAGGAATATCCTCGGTTGCTGGTGTGGGTTCGGTGGGTGTGTTTTGCGTGTTCACGAAGCTCAGAAACTAATGCAGGTAGCAGGCGAGTGCTTTGCAAACTCAGAAAAATAATACCACGCTGCGGTAACAATACTTAAAATAAAATTAATCATATTTTCGGAATTTGGTGTCGGGCGCTTCGGAAACCTCAAGCCGTTAAATGTCCGATCGACCTCACCCTACCTCTCCCACCGCCACACTGCACTTGGTTACACATTGTTCTCTTTGTTCTCACTGAGTAAGCCTCACTTAGTGAGAAGTCACAGAGGACGATCGCCCGAATCGATGAGGTAACTCTCCCTTGTCTGCCTCTGCGCGCTACAAGAGTTAATTCAAATTCGAGCTCATTCAATAACCTTAAACTCTTGAAGCGCCGGGATGAAATTTTTATTCTCGTGGCTCGATCGACTAAGCTTAATCAAAGCAAATCGCTGTAGAGGCTGCAAACTCGCCCACTGTGCCAAAGAAATTGTCACGCCGAGCTCTTGCGCTTTTGCAGAAACCGACTCTGGTACAGTTGCAGCATCCATCCACGGGGGATTTTCATCAACCGCCAAATCAGTTCCCGGTTTGCCTGTCTGTTGAATTAATATTTGATTTAGCTGTTCTCGGTAATCAATAATTTCTGCTTTTGTCAAGCAAGGTAACTCTACAAGGATTTGACGTTCTGCTTGGTTAAAATGATTCCAATCCTGCAACTTTAATTTAATGCCGCAAGTATCTAATTTGAGACGTACTTGCATCGGGATGCAGCGCAGGGCTTCTACAAAATCGGCTTCAAATTCAAAGAACATAAATATACAAATTTGTGAATGAGATTTTTTTTATTAACCGCAGAGGGCGCAGAGGGCGCAGAGTAAGAGAAGAGAGAGAATTTGATGCAGGTTTATTGCTCTCTATCAATAATTGCAGAAAATCGAGTCAGCATTTATAATTAAATAATATTACAAACTATTGACATGGATACCGTAGACTACCTTCGGATTAGCTTGATAGACCGCTGCAACTTCCGCTGTCTCTACTGTATGCCGGAAGGTAGCGAGTTGGACTATGTATTGCAGCAGCAGTTGTTAACTCACTCGGAATTGCTAACTCTGCTGCGGGAAGTTTTTATACCCGTGGGATTTACCAAGTTTCGCTTGACTGGAGGGGAACCGCTGCTGCGGCCTGGGGTGGTGGAATTGGTAAGGTCGATCGCCTCGATGCCGGAAACGCGAGATTTGTCAATGACAACTAATGGCTTTTTGCTGGCGGGAATGGCGGAAAATCTCTACAATGCTGGTTTGCGCCGGATTAATATTAGTTTGGATTCCTTGGAACCAGAGACTTTTGATAAGATAATTGGTAGTCGGGGACGATCGCGATGGACGCAGGTTTGGGAGGGAATTCAAGCTGCTTATCAAGCTGGATTTGACCCGCTGAAACTGAATGTTGTGGTAATTCCCGGTGTGAATGACGGCGAAATATTGGATTTAGCGGCGTTAACAATTAACCGGAATTGGCACGTTCGATTTATTGAGTTTATGCCGATCGGCAATGGGGATTTATTTGGCGATAAAGGTTGGGTAGCTTCGGCCGAATTGCGGCAACAAATTAGCGACAAATACGGGTTAGCGGAGTCGGGTGTTCGCGGAAATGGGCCGGCGGATGTGTTTCAAATTCCGGGGGCGAAGGGCACTTTAGGATTTATCAGCCAAATGTCCGAGTGTTTTTGCGATCGCTGCAACCGGATGCGTTTGTCTGCTGACGGGTGGCTGCGGCCTTGTCTGCTGAACGAAACCGGGCAAATTGACTTGAAAACTGCTTTGCGGAATGGGGTGTCTACGGTTGAATTGCGCGATCGAGTGCGGCACATATTAGAGATGAAACCGGAAATTAATTTCAAACAGCGGGATTCGGGAACTACTCAAGGAAATTACAGTCGCACCATGTCTCAAATCGGTGGGTAATTGTCTTTAGTGCGATCGGTCATTTATGTACTTATTCCTAGGTTGGGTTGAGCTAAGCAAAACCCAACTCTCTATGAAAGTAACAAGTTGGGTTTCGTTCCTCAACGCAACCTACAACTACTATAGCAATCCTTGCAGGAGTCGTGATTTTTTACGACTCCTGCAAGGATTGCTATATGCTTGCACAGTAAGCATTATAAATAACTCATTTAGCCGATATTCTTTGTTGAAGTACGGCTAATTCTATGCCTTTGGGGACTTGGGAATCACTCTGAGGGTAGAGCCTGGTTAATACCTTAACGAGTTACATTGGATACAAATGAAGGAAAAACCAAAAGTTCTCTAAACTCCCTAAGCTAAAAGCTGTTAAGCATTTAAACTCATGAGCGAAACACCCAACGCTTACACCTGAATCTTGACAGTAAATCGAAATAAGTGATTTAAATGCTCAACAGCTTAGCTCAAGTTTTCAAACAAGGGCATCTCCTACAGACAATATTTTTTGAATAGTTGTGGCGAAGATAATTATGAAACCTAACGAAGAAAATAGCTCTAGCCGTGAAATTCATCAAGAAGTTCACACTGATGCAACTAACGGTCACGTCAGTACAACGCGAACCACTACAAGTGTTCCGAGTACAACGGGGAAGGCTTCTAAAGAAGCAGCTCATCACCAAGGTTATGTACAGGGTCAAATGGCGGAAAATCACCGCCAAGTTGGAGTCCAAGAAGTCCGCGATAATGAGAATGCTGGTCGCGGGTTACTGTTAGGAATTCTTCTTGCTTCTTTGGCAGGCTTAGTTCTGGGCAGTGTATATTACTTCAATCGGGGTGAGGAGGCTCCTACTCCGGCTTCTGCTCCTGTGATTGTTGTACCGAAAGCGAATCAGCCTTCAGCAACACCTGCTCCGACTCGGACTATAGAGAGAGAAAAAACGATCATTCAAAAGATTGTTCCGGTTCCGGTTCAACCAAGTCCAGCTCAAAACGCTACGCCTGATCCTCAACCAAGTCCAGCTCAAAACGCAACTCCGGCTCCTCAAACAAGTCCGGCTCCCAATATCAATATTACAATTCCAAATTCACAGCAGCAAGATGCACCCGCTCAGGAAGCAGCGCCGTCTCCATCTTCGCCGTCAAATAATACCAATACTACGGTTCCGACTCCGCAGAATGAGCCAGATTCCACTCCAACAACTCCAGCACCTGAGAGTTCAGCTACTCCATCTCCAACTCAAAATGATGGTGCTTCTGGAGCAGGTACCAGCGGCGAAACTAATACCGAAAGCCAGAGCGATTCTAATCCTACGGATACGGCTGTACCTGATAGCAACTCCGGCGCAGAGGGTGCGACTGGTTCACCACAATAAAAGTTTGATGTCGAATTAGTCCGCCAGGGGTTCAAACCCCAGACTCATAGCTAAAGTCCTTTAAAGCTGATATCTGGCACCATTCTCAAGAACAGGCAAGATGCCTGTTCCACAAAATATAAATTTTCTTGTGGAACAGGCCGAAAAGCCTGTTCATAAAAGGCTTATTGATAATGGTGCAACATATTAGTTAAAGAGGACTTTTTTTAGGGTTTAAAGTGAAATCTTGCACCATTATCAATAAGCCTGCTATAGGCGGGATATCCTGCCCAACCCCTACTCCCCACAAGAAAATGCACTTGTTGTGGAACAGGCTCGAAAGCCTGTTAAGCGAGAATAATGCAACATCTCAGACTAACCGCACATTGTGGCTGAACTCAAGAAACCAGGTTTCTGCGATGGAAAACGTTTTAAGATTTTGCCAACCTATCCTAAGAAACTGTTTGGTGAACTAATTTAACTTTCCCTAAAGCCGTCTTTCTGCTGTCAAATAGTTTCATCACCCCGGAGGAGATGGTCTCGATGACATCGGGAGAACAGTAAGAGAGAAACTCTTCCGAGGAAATATGACCGGCAAAAAACTCTTGAGCTTTCTTCAAAAAGTTTTCAGTTTCAGCAAAACCGATAGATTTGATAATAAACGTAGCTACGGGAGAGTTTTTAATATCATAGGGAGATTCTTGATTTCGTCCTATTGCTAACAAATTTAAAACCTCTTTTTCCAACTGAGTTTCTAATGGGTAGGCAATCTGTTTGTTGGGCAAGTAATCCTCCAAAACTGAGGTCTTAAATCCGGGTGCGCGCAATTCTCCCATCATAGTAGAAAGCGGAATATCGCGCCCCAAGCGGTAGGAAAGAGCTTCTAAAATGGCGATGGTAATTAGCTTGATACCCAGATAAAGTTTAGCAACTTCGATATTTTTGCGAGTTCGGGCAATCAGGTTAGCGTAGGTTGCATCGTCCGGCTCTTGCATAAACTGCTGGAAAACCAGCTCGGGTTTGAGGAAGTTCAAAAATCCTTCCATTTTTTGCAGAGACCTGCGATATCCGGCAACAGTATAGGAATTAACATTGGTCAATTCGTGGTTGGTTTCTGGCATCAAATTCCAGGTATTGTCTAAGAAATTAGAGGAATTTGGAGATGCAAAATTCTCGACATCTCTATTTGCTAACCTGACTGCACGCTTGACAATTTCTAAGGTTTGGGCATCGCTCCATCCCAAGTTAAAATCGCGGTTCGCACTTACCAAACGCTGGTACAAAAGTTCGATCGCACTCAAACCGCTGGGCGAAACGGGGCGAAAAGGGATAGTAGCTTCGATGCAAGCGGCGATTTCGGCGATCGTACTAGCTGGCAAAAAAGGCTCCAAAGATTTGGCAGCAATAACGGCACTCAAAAATTCGTTTTGGCCGCCAAACGGAGAGAGAGTCTTGCCGGGAATAAACCCAAATACTGAGGCCACTAGGTGATACATGGCATCGTCGGGCAGTTCGGTTTCATCTCTAATAACTAACTGTGATCGCACTTCTTTGACAAAAGGACAAAGGGCGCTGCTAATATTGAAACTAACCCCCTGATCGACTTGCACGTACACGAGGTCGTGAAACAGGGCAGCCAGCACCTCGATCGGATCGACTGACCCCCCGACCTCAAAAATGTGTTCCGACGTGTGAAAGTAGCGCCAAGGCCCTCTCATCGTTTGAATAATTAGCTCAGCTATCTGCTCCAGCTTTGGAATGTCTACTCGACCTCCCAATTGCTCGATCGAGCTTACCAAGCAATCCAAGCACCGTTTTTGTTCTGCGAAAAGCTCCATTTACACACCTCCAGTGCATTCCCTGATTGTCTTGCGCTTGATTGCATGGTATCAAAACGCGCTGCGATCGTGCCATAATTCGTCACTCAAAAATTTCAAATTTTAGGGTGAAACAGAGAGAGGGGGCGAGGGAAAGAGAAAGAAGGAGGAAGAGCGAGGGAGAGCGAGGGAGAGCGAGAGCGGGAAATTAAGTATTAAAAATTCTGCCGTTGTGGAGATTCGGGCAACTTGGGCGATCGGTATCATAAATTACAGTAAAAATGACAAAAAGTGGGTAAAAACTTGATGAATTTTTGAGGAAATTATGAGGGATTTTTGACAAAAGCTGTGGGTGGGTGGCATTGACACCAGCTTCAAGCTGCGGTGGTCTAAATACTGCGTGTGGCCTCAGAATAAGATTCCTAGACGTGCTGATAAACCTCTTGATATTTGGGCTGATACACTTCAGTTGATTAGCTTTCGGGTACTTGGTCTAAAGCTGCCGCGATCGCCAGTTTAACTGCTGCCTTGGTTTGCTGTCGCCTCACCCAATCTAACACTAACAGAACTTACGCAACTGTCAATCGATTTTAGATTTTAGATTTTAGATTTTAGATTGAAGCATTGACTTGCGCGAGATAAATTCGGGGGCTTGCTTATCGGATACACGTTTTTGATTTCTCCACGGATGAATCACGTGGCGGGTATCCTGGATGCTTTCGGTCACAAGTGATACTGGCACCATGCAGCACAAAATCAGACAATAAACATGGGAACATCGGGGCGTTTCAGTGGCTCAATTAAATAATGGGACAACATCAATCGAGCTTCAATACCCCCTTAATCCCTTCGTCCCCCTCTGCTGCGACTTCGTATGTTTAGAAGCAATTTAAATCGCCGAATCAACTGTTAAATACCCAACTTTTTTAAGAAGTCGGGGATCGGGGGATTGTGTCTTTTGAGCCGCTGCTGACAAGCGAATTTCAAAGGTGGTACCCGCCACGTGATTTATCCGTGGAATCAATCCCAAATCGAAAATCGAAAATCCTCAAGAAAGAGCATTTATCCGTGGGGTCGCCTCTAAAATCTAAAATCTAAAATCTAAAATCGATTGACTTACTGCATTCGATCGATCGTCCGATACTGCACCGCCTCCGCCACATGATTCGTTTTCAAGCTTTCATCCCCCGACAAATCAGCAATAGTTCTAGCAACCTTCAAAATGCGATCGCTAGCCCTCGCCGAAAGCCCCAATTTCCGAATCGCCATCTCCAATAAATTCCGAGAAGCATCATCCAACTGACACCATCTGTTAATGTGACTGCTTTGCATCTCCGCATTACAGCGCAAACTAGATTCCGACTGAAAACGGCGAGTTGCGAGCTCTCGCGCCCGCTGCACCCTCACCCGCACCGGTTCCGACTCCTCTCCCGTCGGCTGTCGCGTAATTTCTTCGGGTTTCAAACGATTAACCGCCACTTGCAAATCAATCCGATCCATCAAAGGCCCCGAAAGTTTTGCCCAATATTGCTCCCTCTTTTGCGGCGAACAAGTACACTGTTGAATCGAGTCCCCGTAATAACCGCAAGCGCAAGGATTCGTACTTGCAACTAAAGTGAATTGAGCCGGAAACATCACCGATTGTCTAGTCCGAGAAATCGTCACATAACCATCTTCCAGTGGTTGCCGCAAAAACTCCAAAACATCTCTTTTAAACTCAGTTAATTCATCCAAAAAAAGAATGCCGCGGTGTGCTAAAGAAATTTCACCCGGACGGGGAAAACTGCCGCCACCTACCAAAGAAGGGCCAGATGCCGAATGGTGAGGACTGCGAAAAGGTCGATCGCCCACCAAGCTTCCCTTATCCTTCAACAACCCCGCCACCGAATGAATCTGAGTCACATCCAAAGCTTCATCAAACGTCAGCGGCGGCAAAATACCAGGCAAACGCCTCGCCAACATAGTCTTACCGCTCCCTGGCGGCCCCACAAAAATTAAATTGTGCCCCCCCGCCGCCGCAATTTCCAAAGCCCGCCGCGCGTGAATTTGCCCCTTTACATCCTTTAAATCTAAACCCGAAAACCGCGTTTTTGCTAACTCTTCTCGACCGTTTACTTCTACAGGCGAATAAACTTCAGGATTGTTCAAAAAATCAGTAACTGCAAAAATATTCTCAAAACCATAAACAGATATTCCGTGCACCAAAGCCGCTTCTTGCGCGTTACCAGCCGGTACAACCAACCCTGAAATACCCATTTTTTGAGCAGCAGCGGCGATCGGCAAAACCCCAGCCACAGGCCGCAAACTCCCATCTAAAGAAAGTTCCCCTAAAAACAAATAATCTCCCAAAAGTTCAGCGCTGACTTGTTCGGATGCTGCCAAAATCCCAATGGCGATCGGCAAATCAAAACTCGGCCCCTCCTTCCGCAAATCCGCCGGAGTCAAATTAATCACAATACTCCGCATCGGAAAAGCATATCCAGAATTTTTCAGCGTAGCCTTAACCCTTTCTTTAGCTTCTTGCACCGCAGAATCGGGCAACCCCACAACGACGATTTTCGGTAGCCCCCCTGACACATCAGCCTCAACACCCACCTTTACCGCGTCAATTCCAACGATCGATGCACTCCAAACCCTAGCAAGCATTTTTCTTTATCCTTAATTTGCCTGTCCTTGATTCATCATCTATTATGATTAACAATGACTAATGAATATCGGGAGAGGCAAGAAAAACTTTTCCTTGCCTCTTCTTTTTCTCCTCTTCCCTCTCTCCTGCTGAGTCTTCCCTCTTCCCTCTTCCCCTTCTCCCTTCCGCCTTCTGCCCTCTTCCTTCTGCCCTCTTCCGTCAAACTCCATCCGTTAAATCCGTTACATCCGTTACACAATCCGTTGCCGAACTTCATTAACACCCATGACAACTCAAGAAACGCTTTTCAGCAAAATCATCCGCAAAGAGATTCCCGCAGACATCGTTTATGAAGACGACTTGGCCCTCGCGTTCCGCGATATCCATCCGCAAGCACCCGTCCACATCCTCGTCATTCCCAAACAGCCTATTGCCAAATTAGCCGATGCCGAGTCGGAAGATCATGCTCTCATGGGACACCTGCTGCTGACTGTCAAGCGGGTAGCACAACAACTCGGACTTAGCAACGGCTATCGCGTCGTCATTAATAGCGGGAGCGACGGCGGCCAAACTGTAGACCACATGCACCTTCACATTCTCGGCGGTCGGCAGATGAACTGGCCCCCAGGCTAAATCCTAATTTTTACGCCGAACTTGCGGACTCATCCTCAGAAACCCGGTTGATTTCTATTGCCAAGCGCCTCAGAAACCGGGTTTCTTTTTTCGTCAATAAACCCGGTTGATTGGAGATTATTGAGAATGCAGCCCGCACTAGAAACCCGGTTTTCACTATTCTCCCGATAAAAATTTTTCCTCGCAGAATCCACAGGGTATATGTGAATAAATATTAAAAATTCTCTACCCCAGACGTAATTAAGAGATATTTAAACAGAAAGAGAATCGACCTGAACAAAAATAATTTACTAAAACTGCTGAACCCATCTACAGCTAATAAATTCAGTTCTTCAGGTCGCTATATTTAACCTGTTATGTGGGTAATATTGCTTTGTAAAAAACTACAAATATTTACCAATAATCCAGTTTTTGTAAAAGTTTGTAAAATGTTTAAATTGTCAGCAGAAATCCCTTGGCAAACTTTAGGGAATGGTGTTACTAATATAAGCGTGGGGCATCCCCACAACGAACCTTGAAAATTCAATTAAGCCATCATAAACCAAATGACAACAACCGTACAGCGTCGCGAAAGCGGCAACGTTTGGGAACGGTTCTGCGAGTGGGTAACTAGCACGGAAAACCGGATTTACATCGGTTGGTTCGGCGTCTTGATGATTCCTACCTTGCTGAGTGCCACCATCTGCTACATCATCGCCTTCATCGCTGCTCCTCCAGTAGACATCGACGGCATCCGCGAACCAGTTGCTGGTTCCTTGATGTACGGCAACAACATCATTACTGGTGCTGTTGTTCCTTCATCGAATGCGATCGGGCTTCACTTCTATCCCATCTGGGAAGCAGCTTCTCTGGATGAGTGGTTGTACAACGGCGGCCCTTACCAATTGGTAGTATTTCACTTCCTGATTGGCATTTTCTGCTACATGGGTCGTGAATGGGAACTGTCCTACCGTTTAGGTATGCGTCCTTGGATCTGCGTCGCTTACTCTGCACCAGTTGCAGCAGCAACCGCAGTATTCTTGATCTACCCGATCGGACAAGGCAGCTTTTCTGACGGTATGCCCTTGGGTATCTCCGGCACCTTCAACTTCATGATCGTGTTCCAAGCCGAGCACAACATCCTGATGCACCCCTTCCATATGTTGGGAGTAGCTGGTGTCTTCGGCGGTGCTCTGTTCTCCGCCATGCACGGTTCCTTGGTAACATCTTCTTTGGTTCGCGAAACAACCGAAACTGAATCTTTGAACTACGGTTACAAATTCGGTCAAGAAGAAGAAACCTACAACATCGTTGCAGCCCACGGCTACTTCGGTCGTTTGATTTTCCAATACGCGAGCTTTAACAACAGCCGTTCTCTGCACTTCTTGTTAGGTGCATGGCCTGTTGTCGGCATCTGGTTTACCGCTTTGGGTATTTCCACGATGGCGTTTAACCTCAACGGTTTCAACTTCAACCAATCGATTATCGACTCGCAAGGTCGCGTGATCAATACTTGGGCTGATGTCATCAACCGCGCTAACCTGGGTATGGAAGTAATGCACGAGCGCAACGCTCACAACTTCCCCCTCGACTTGGCTGCTGGTGAAACAACTCCCGTAGCAATGGTTGCTCCTTCTATCAATGGCTAAATTTAGCTTTTGATTAACAAAAAGCGCTCCTAGAAATAGGGGCGCTTTTTGTTTGGGCAAGTAGAATTGGATAGATTTCCTTCTGTTAAATCCGTTAAATATCACATCTTGCACCATTCTCAGGAACAGGCTTTCCGGCCTGTTCCACAAAGAGTGAATTTTCTTGTGGAACAGGCCGGAAAGCCTGTTCATAAAAAGCT
>NZ_JAUBUB010000035.1:0-55440 GCF_036705265.1 Microcoleus sp. B4-C2 | reverse complement strand
GATGGGCGTCCCGCCCGGCCTTTTTGGACGGGCGGGACGCCCATCCCACTTTCAAGAGTGGGAGTTATTTAATTCTCATTCCTAAGAGACATTGTACCAGGAAACTAAGCAGCTTTACAAGCTTGCTGCCGAATTGGAATTTCAATGACGAATTCTATTCCCTTTCCTGCTATAGGCTGGCAGTATAATCGGCCCCCATGCTTTTCAACGATAATTTGGTAACTGATAGATAACCCCAACCCAGTTCCTTTACCGATAGGTTTCGTGGTAAAAAAAGGGTCAAATAGTTTCGGCTTTAAACTTTCGCAAACTCCCCGACCGTTGTCACTAATATGAATAGCCACCCAATTCTCATCAATTACTTTTGTAGCAATTTGAATGCGGTTCTTGTGTTGTTTAAATTCTGCAAAAGAACGCTGCTGATTCGATTCCTCTAAAGCATCAATGGCATTGGAAATAATATTCATGAACACTTGATTTAATTGTCCGGCATGACATTCTACTGGTGGAAGCTGACCGTACTTTTTTATTAATTCAATCTCAGGATGCTCTGGTTTTGCTTTTAAACGATGATGCAGGATGGTGAGTGTACTATCAATTCCTTCATGAATATTTACAGATTTCACCTCTGCCTCATCTAGGCGAGAAAAGATTCGCATAGACTTAACAATCTCCTGGATGCGCTGCGTTCCTAAGTTGATTGAGTTAAGAACTTTGATAAAATCTTCCTCCACAAATTCCAGTTCTATTTCATCCATTGCTGCTTGAATCCGAGGGGTGGGATTTACATAATCTTCTTGATAGAGATGTATTATTTTTAGTAAGTTGTGAGCGTACTCTTGGGCATAACCCAGATTGCCAGAGATGAAATTTATAGGGTTGTTTATTTCATGAGCAATCCCAGCCGCCATTTGCCCTAAGCCGGACATCTTCTCGCTTTGAATTAACTTAAGTTGCAGTTGTTTTAAATCTTCATAGGCTTGGCTAACTTCTAAAATTTTTTGCTCCAATAATGTATTTTTTTCTTCTAATTTCTCAGTTAAAACATGAAGCTTTAAATGCAGCTTTACGCGAGCTAATACTTCCTCCTGTTGGAAAGGTTTGGTAATATAATCTACAGCCCCAAGCTTAAACCCCTCAACTTTATTAGCCGTATCCGAGAGCGCAGTCATAAATATAATGGGAATCTGTTTAGTTTCTGGATTAGCCTGTAATCGACGACAGGTTTCAAATCCATCAATCTCTGGCATCATTACATCTAGCAAGATTAGATCCGGTAGAGCATATTTGACTCGCTCTAGTGCCATCTTTCCAGATTTCGCGACCCGAACTTCAAATCCTTCTTGGCTTAAGGCATCAGATAAGACACCCAAGTTAGCTGAATTGTCATCAACTATAAGGATTGTACCATTTGCTTGAATTTCTGAATTCATAAACCTTACTTGTAGGACTGAATAAACGTTAAAATCTCTTCGTCTTGAAAGTCTTTTGCCATTTGATGCAATCTTTTAGCAAAGGGAATGTATTGGGGATCTATTTGTTCCAGTAATACCGCCTGCTTAACTATTTCTAGGAAATTTCCCTTCATAGCCAGTTCGTATAGCATTTCCATTTCGGTAGCAGGCGGGGCAATTAGCTCATCGGTGTCTGAGGATCTCGCCTGTGGATCTTCATTAGCTTCATAAACCCATTCCAAATCCAGATACTGTTGTAATTTTTGCAGGAGCTCTGTTGCCTGAATAGGTTTGGGAATAAAGGCATTACCTCCTGCTTCTAAACTTCTGTATTGATCGGTTTCAAATACGCTGGCAGAAGAGACAATAATAACGGTGTCTTTGAAATTTTCCGATTCTCGAACCCGCTTAATCACCTCGAAGCCATCGAGTTCGGGCATTAATAAATCGGTAACAATTAAATCAGGCTGCACTTCTAGAATTTTTTCCCAGCCTTCAAGCCCATCGTTCGCTTCAGACACCTCAAAGCCGAGCGGACTGAGCAAATTGCTAATTACCGAACGGTTAGCCCATTTGTCATCAATAACCACAATCTTAGGTTGGCGGTGTTTGATGCCGATAATCTGCCCGCGATGGTCGATTTGAGATGTTTTCACCCATTCATCGGCTTGAGATAGATTGACATCAAACCAGAAAATACTGCCAACATTAATCTCACTTTGAACCTGAATGGTACTGCCCATTAGTTCTACAATCCTTTTGCTAATTGCCAGTCCCAATCCCGTACCTTCCGTCTGCCGTCTGCGATCTCCTACCTGCTCGAAGGGCTGAAAGATAGCTTGGAGTTGATCTTGTGCAATGCCGGTACCTGTATCGCGTATTTCAAAGCGAATTTTTTCTTCGGTGGCAAAACTGACTATAAAAGTAACAGTGCCCTCATCTGTAAATTTAATAGCGTTGCTTAAAAGGTTAATTAACACTTGTCGCAAGCGTTTTTCATCCGCACGAATCCCGATCGGCAGTTCGGGGCTTGATGGAAAATGAAAGTGAATTCCCTTTAGTTCAGCTCGGATGCGACACATTTCTGCGACACCTTGCAGGAACGCCGGGAAATGAAAATCTGTGGGCATTAGTTCCACTTTCTGTGCTTCAATCTTCGACAAGTCGAGAATATCATTGATTAAGGTCAGTAAATGGGAACCGCACTGATAAATAACATCAATGCGCGATCGCTCTTCTTCATTCAAGACTTTGGAACGCTGAAGAATCTGCGCGTAGCCCATGATGCCATTAAGCGGAGTCCGCAATTCATGGCTCATGTTAGCAAGGAATTCACTTTTGGCCCGACTTGCGGCTTCTGCAGCTTCCCTGGCTTTTGCCTGTACGATTTCTGTTTGTTTGCGATCCTGGATATCGATGCAAGTGCCAACCCACTCCCGGATGCTGCCATCTTCATTCAGAATTGGCACCCCTCTAACTTGGAAATAACGATAGTTTCCATCCGTTCCGCGCATTCGATATTCCATCTCAAACAGGCTTCTCGTTTGCACTGCTTCCATCCACACCTGAACTGTTCGTTCCCGATCGTCCGGGTGGATTGTATCTAACCAGCCAAAACCAACCACCTCAGCTTCCGTTTGTCCGGTGTAAGCTCTCATACTCGGTGAATCCTGGCATCTTCCTTCAGGATCGGTTGTCCAGACAATTTGGGAGATGGCAAGGGTTAGCGATCGATAGCGTTCTTCGCTTTGTTTGATAGCATCTTCTGCTTGTTTGCGATCGCTAATGTCATTATTAATTTCGAGTTGGGCACAAGGCTTTCCTTCCCCATCGCGCTGTAATGTCCAGCGACTTGCTACAATAATCTGCCGACGATCGCTGGTGGTGTGCTGCACTTCTCCTTCCCAACTTCCCTGCTGGAAAAACTCTGCCCTTACGATTTCTAACGGTTTAGGAAAGGCTGTTTCCAAGCAGGTGTGAATGTACTCCCCGACTACTTGGGCTTTTGTCCAACCATAGAGCTTTTCTGCACCTTGGTTCCAGTATATGATGCGGTCATCCATATCCCGAATAATGATACCATCGCTGGCTAAGTCTAGTATTTCTAGGGTTTGACGGAGTGTTTGCTCGACTTTTTTGCGATCGCTAATATCTCGTGTTGTGGCGATGATTCCCAGGATATTACCCTTAGCATCCCGCCAAGGAGCTTTTGTAGTAAAAAAAGTCCCGGTGGTCTCACCATGAAAGACATCTTCCTCGTAACTCTCAGTGATTCCTGCTGCCATGAGTTGGCGATCTTTTGCCATAATTGCACGGGCCGTGTCAGGCGGCAGTAATTCCAAATCATCTTTGCCGATGATTTCCTCAATGGGCTTGCCTATGAAGTTTGCCAAATTGGAGTTAAGGGCAACATGACGACCTTCCCGATCTTTAACGACAATGAAGTCTGGTGTACTTTCCAAAATAGATTTGAGCAGTGCATTACGATCGCGCAACTCTGCTTCCATTTGTTTGCGATCGTTAATGTTTCGTGCTATGGCGATCAGGCCGATAATATTGCCCTGAGCGTCCCGCCAAGGGGCTTTTGTGGTTAAAAAAGAAGTATTCTCTTTACCATTGAAAACCTCTTCTTCGTAGCTTTCAGTAAGGCCTGCTTCCATGATCTGGCGGTCTTTTGCCATTATTGCAACGGCGGCCTCCGGGGGAAGGAGTTCCGAATCATCTTTACCGATAATTTCCTCAATGGATCTACCGTAAAAGGATTTTGCCACCTCGGAATTAAGGGCAACATATCGGCCTTCCCAGTCTTTAACAACAATTATGTCTGGCGTACTTTCCAAAATAGAGCTCAGCAAGACATTGCGATCGCGCAGCGCAGCTTGCTGTTGGCGCAGAGCTTCTTCAGCTTGGAAGCGATCGGTAATATCTGTATTAGCTCCAATCCATTCCCGAATTGAACCATCCGCGTTCAGAATTGGTACACCACGACAACTCATGTACCGATATACCCCGTCATGACGGCGCATACGAAATTCAACTTCATAGAGCGATCGATTGGCAATAGCAGTTGACCAGGCAGTAACCATAGACGAGCGATCGTCTGGATGGATAGCCTTGATCCCACCCCCTCCTTTGTAATCATCAAATGTCTGTCCTGTAAATGCACTCCAAGTAGGTTGCTCGATCGCCATTTCGCCGTCGGCATTGCAGATCCAAATAATTTGAGCGCTGGCTTCCATCAAAGAACGAAATCTTTCTTCACTTTGTTTCAGGACATCTTCTGCGATTTTGCGATCGCGAATATCCCGCGTAATAGTGGCAATTCCTATGGGTTCATTAGTCTCTGGATCTTTGATCAAAAATAGGGTGTAATCTACCGCGATGGGTTCACCTGTCACGAAATGTCTGAAGCGGAAATCACTCCGCCAACTTCCCTCTTGCATTATTGCAGGCATAATAAACTGCTGTACAAAGTCCAAATCTTCTGCCATGAAAAAGTCGTTCATGTGTTTGGTTTTGGCTTCGTCCAAACTGCTGAGTCCCACCAAATCCAGACCAGCCTGATTCACTAGCATCGGGCGACCATCCATTGAGGCAACGCCAATAAAGTCACGGCTGTTCTCGATCGTTGTAGCGAGCAATTGCCGTTCTTCCTCTGCTTTTTTGCGATCGCGAATATCCCGCACAATAGTGGAGATAAACTCGACTTCACCCGCTGCGGTTTTGTGAACGATCAAAACCTGGGAGACTGGAATTTCTTCCCCATCGCATGACAAAAACAGAGTTTCACCAGTCCACCGGCCCTCTCGTAAGGCGGTGGGAATTACTTCGTTGTGGAATTTTGCCGTTGCTGAGGGAGCTAACACAGAATCTATACTAAACGAAGCTCGTGCTTCCTCTGGGGACATCCCCAGCATTTCCTGTCCGGCTTTGTTGAGATAGACGCTATGCCCTGTCGTATCAGAAACTCCTACTAAGTCGGAAGTTGCTTCCAAAATGGCCGTCAGTCGTGCCTGCTTTTGTTCTGCCCGCTTGCGATCGGTAATTTCAATCACAAGGGCACCAACACCAAAAACCAGGTCATTTTCATCCCGCAAAGGATAGTAAGATGCTTGCCAGTAGCGCAGGATGCCCGGTTGTCTCGGAGTTTCACCCACTACTTCATAGTCGAGAATTGGCTGGCCCGTATCCAGAATTTCTTGCAAAATTGGTCCCAGATTCGCAGCCAATTCTGGCAGCACTTCACACAGCGACCTACCAATATGATCTGCCACACAAATGCCATTGAGCTCGGCCATAGCTTCGTTAATTTGGACGTACCGGAGTTGGCGGTCTAAAATCATCAGTCCGGCATTCGCAGCAGCAAAAAAAGCCTCGAAGTGAGCCTGTCGCAATACCTCTGCTGTTGTGCTCTCTTGCTGTGGCGGTTGGGTTTTCTCTGGTGGGAATTTGCTCATGTTGGCTCGTGCATTTCAGCTTTTATTCTAGAACTTCTGTCCAATTGTGCGATCGCAAGGTTTTCGTTGCCTCCAATTTGGGTACTGAATAAAACGTTCAGTAGCGCGACTATTAGGCTTTCAATCTGCGAGATATGTATCCCTTGCGACACTATGTTTTTTAATTATTCGGATGTATCGCCAAGTATTTCTATTTCTCATCAATTCTATTGCTAATCAATCCTATCGGTAGAACATTGATGACAACTTAACCTAGGGAAGCATTTGTCAATCAGTAATTATGCTCAGCCTTTACTCAGGTTTTGGGTGGAGAACTTAGATTTGGGCGATCGAGCAATCATGTCTCGCGCCATATTTATGTCCACCTACCCTCAAATCGCCAATTTTCCACTCCTAAACAAGCAATATTTTAAGTAAAATTACGGATTGACAAATGCGATTAAGTTATATTTCGTCCCCCATATCGGTATAATGCCAAGTATTCTTGAAACGTTATCAATTTTAGCTAGATCCGTTAAATTTTCACTTAGATAATACATAAAACGGACGCAACTGGCAGAGTAATAGCAATATCTCTCCCACCAGTTAAAGTCATTGTAATACTTGGATATTTGACTTGTCCACTTAAAGAGTCATTGAATAATCCCTGCTTAACTTGATAACGGGACTTAAAAAAAAAAATAGTGGAGAGTATGATAAACTCGAATCGAGTTAAGGTTCACTAAAGTTACTAGAGCGCTTTAATAATAGATGAGTCGGCTCTCGGAACGCGAAAAAGTGGCACACTAACCGCAGGCCTGCGAAGACCAGGTATCCGAAAAATTGGCAATAGGGATAACTGCGTAGTATGAGGAACAACATCTCTATGTAACGACTTAAGTTTTTTTACCATAAAAATAGGTTAAAATTTATGATAACGAGTTCAGTATTTGATTTTTACATTGGGTACTGAGGACTTTATTTTTTACTCCTCTCCTTAAAAATGACCACACAAAAAACATTATTCCCGGAATTTAAATTGAATACAATACCAGAAGAAGTGTTGACACAGATATCGCAAATATTTACAGCTACCCTATTTAAAATAGGTGACAATCCAGTATCCCTGCAGTCACTGGTAGAACTAATAGTCTTGTTTATGGCTATCCTTGTCATAGCACGCTCTTTTACGAATTTCCTGAAGGAACGCTTGCTCGTCAGACTGGGAATTGACGAGGGAAACAGGGAAGCTATCGCAGTAATTATTGGGTATTTAATAGTAGCTTTGGGAGTAATAGTCGCCATCCAAAGCATCGGCTTCAACCTCGCTTCTTTTGCAGTAGTTGCGGGGGGATTGGGAGTCGGAATTGGCTTCGGAATCCAAGATTTAACAACTAATTTTGTCAGCGGCTTAACGCTGCTTTTAGACAGGCCGGTGAAAGTCGGAGACTTTGTGGAATTAGAAGGATTAATGGGAATCGTCAAAAAAATCTCGATTCGATCGACCATCATCCAAACTACTGAAGACTCTAGCGTCATTGTTCCCAACAGCAAAATGATTAGCAACAAAATTGTTAACTGGAGTTACGAAAATTCCCTACTCTGTCTGCGAGTTCCCGTAGAAGTAGCCGAGAATAGTAACCCCCTGTTAGTGACAGAAACTCTGTTAAATATTGCTTACAAAGAAGCAGGAGTTTTGTACGAGCCCAATCCGAAAGTATTGTTTGTCGAGTTTGGTGATGATAGTTTTAAATTTGAACTTTTAGTTTGGACGGACAAGCCGACTGAAAGAGAAATAATTAAAAGTTCTTTAAATTTTGCAATTGAATACAATTTCCGCCACCAAAAGATAGAATTTCCGTTCAATGACAGAGAAATTTATTTGCAAAACCCCGAAGTTCTGTTGTCAATGTTCAACAAAAAAGAAACTGCAATTGACCTCCCGAACAGTTACTCGGAAAATGAGCAAAAACCGCCAATTTTTGCAGAGAAACTGAAAAAGCCATCGTCCCTTAGCTGTTTGCTACGAGAGGTAGAATACTTTGAAAACCTGACTGATCTTGAATTGCGGCAATTGATTGAAGTTGGATACCGCAAACGGCTGCGATCGCAAGAATATTTGTTTCACGAAAACGACCCCGGAGATGCTTTTTACATGATTCTTTCAGGTTCAGTCGAAGTTTTTGTAGCAGCTATTGACAAACATCTGAATAACCTCGGTAGTGGTCAGTTTCTCGGTGAACTTTCTTTAATGTTGGGAATCCCCAGAACTGCTTCGGTAAGAGCTTTGGAAGAAACAATTTTGTTTGCCATCAATAAAGAAGGTTTCCAGAAAGTTTTAACTGAACGACCGGATTTATCTGAACAGATTATTAAAGAAATAGTCAAACACAAAGAAGAACTCAGCGAGAGACAGCAATTATTGCGAGAAATGGAATTGGTAGATGCAGCAGAAGAGGATGAAAATCCTGTAGAATGGGTGAGAAAACGGCTAAAAGATCTATTTACTGTTTGAAATAATTTCTATGACGCGATTTATTCACGATCTCTTTGCCAAAGAATACCTGGAGGAATTGCTGTCACCGCTCGGAACGGTTAATATCGGCCGCGATGTGACTTCAGAAGTCGGAGAAATCGATGTGTACTTCACTTTCTTCAATCTAAAATCTAAAATCTAAAATCTAAAATCGATTGATGCCCACAGCATCGAAAGCATTGGTAGATAGCTTTAATGCGATACCAGACACAGAGAATTGGATGCAGGGAATCTATTTTTTGGGGGAATCTTTGCGGACTGCAATTGTGGCGATTCACCAGTTGCCCGAAACTCCAGAAACTCTGTGGTTGAGGATTTTGGGCAAAGGGGGAGTGCAGCAAAGGGCTATTTCCCAATTAAGCGCTTTAGCAACAGACGATCCGTTGCGGATTATCGCGCTAGAATTGCTGTATCGGTTACAATCAAATTTAGTAACCGATGCGCCACAAGAATTAGAGCCAGAAGAGCGGGAGTTAATTATGGCCATTGCACCACTTTTTCAACAACAAATACAAGCAGCACAGCAACAAGCTAGAGAAGAAGGACTAGAACAGGGACTAGAAGAAGGACTAGAACGAGGACTAGAACGAGGTAGACAAGAACAACAGCGCTTAATCTTAGAAAACTTTCTGCGAGTTCGATTTGGAGAATTAAGCCCGAAAATGACGGCTTTTCTATCTCCAATATCAAAGTTGGCGGCGGCGGAATTTACCGTGTTGTTGCTAGCTATATCGATGTTAACCGTTGATGAATCTGGACGGGAATTAGCAGTAAAATTGCTGGCTGAAAGTGCGTTGCAAACGCGATCGCCTGATTTGGGCGATATTCTGCCTGCAGCAGTTACTAATTTATTGGCATTGCCTGTGGCAGAATTGACATTGTTTGTAGAACAACTGCCACAGTTATCGGCGGAGCAATTGAGGGACAGCTTAGGAAAAACACCTGACTAAAACCTGCGATCGCAGCCATAAAGGGATCTCGCTCTTTATGGCATTTAAATGATTCTCGAATAAAATTCCTAGATTCTGTCGATCGCACTTTAGGAATTGGACTGCGGGGATAAAATTAAGTGCAGCAGACCGTCGATCAGTCGATCGCGCTCCATTGGGATAATCTCTTTACCGTGCATCATTTCCTGCATTAACTGAAAATATACCAAAGATCCGATAAAAATTCGCGCCGTTGCCTCCGGATCGGGCAATTTTAACTCTGGATGCGATGCCAAATATTCCGCTAGCCGCTCGATACCCGGTTTAGCTAAGTTTCTCACAAAAGTCTGCGCGAGCTGGGGAAAACGCCCTGACTCCGCAATCACTAACCTCACAAAATTGAGATATTCTGGTTCCTGGGTCGCCTGATCCAATATAGTTGTGGCAGCGAATCGCAGCGCTACGGCAGGTTCTTCATCCAGCACTGTAAAATGGACTTTTTTTCGCGCCAGTCGCTGTACCAAAGCCGCAAACAATCCCTCTTTATCTTGAAAATAGCTGTAAACCGTGGCTTTGGACACTCCCCCCGTCTTCGCTACCTTGTCCATACTCGTGCCCGCGTAGCCGTGGGCTAAAAATTCTTGCATCGCACCTTGCAGGATTTGCTCGCTCTTGTCACCTCCTGCTGCGTCTGGTTCGATCGGTTTTGTCCTTGCCATACCTTGCTTCTGTAATTTTTATTTGGGAGCTTGACATTATTATACTGAACGGTTTAGTATTAAAAGACATCGTAACTAAACCGTTTAGTTTTATTTTCTCACAAAGAGGTATGTCATGGTACACCAACCAACAGCAGACAGCTTATCCTCAAATCCATCCCTAGTTAAAAAACTCCTAGTTGTGGCAGCAGTAGCAACCCTGGGGGCAGCGGGAACCACAGGCTACACGATCTGGCGATCGCGCATACCCGATCCGAACGCAGTAGCCGCAGCAGCAGCCGTCACAGCATCCCAATTAACCACAGTTACAGCCTTGGGACGACTCGAACCCAGAGGAGAAGTAATTAAAGTCTCCGCCTCCGGTACGGCGGAAGGAAACCGGATCGATCGACTCTTAGTTAAAGAGGGAGACAGGGTGAAAACAGGTCAGGCGATCGCAATTTTGGATAGTCGCGATCGCCTGCAAGCCGCCCTCGACCAAGCTCAAGAACAAGTGCGCGTCGCCGAGGCAAACCTAGCAAAAGTCAAAGCTGGAGCCAAAAACGGCGAAATTCAAGCCCAGAAAGCGACTATTAGCCGTTTATCCGCCGATCGCAGCAACGAGATCGCAGCGCAACAGGCGATCGTCAGCCGCCTAGAAGTCGATCGCAGCACCGAAATCGCAGCGCAACAAGCCACAATTGCCCGCATCAGGGCCGAACAGCAAGGGGAAATTCAAACCCAAAAAGCCGCAATTGCCCGTCTACAAGCCGAACTCCGCAACGCCCAAAGCGAGGATCAGCGCTACTCCCAACTGTATAAACAGGGAGCAATTTCCGCCTCAACTAGCGACAGCAAAAGCCTCGCCGCCGAAACAACTCAACAGCAACTCAACGAAGGAAAGGCAAAACTAAATCAAATTCAGGAATCCCGCCAACAGCAAATTAACGAAGCCCAAGCCAAATTAAATCAAATTCAACAATCTCGCCAACAGCAAATTAACGAAGCGCAAGCCAAACTCAGCCAAGTTGAGCAATCTCGACAACAGCAGATTAATGAAGCCGTGGCAAATCTCGATCGCATCGCCGAAGTGCGTCCCGTTGACATAGCAGCAGCCGCCGCCGAAGTCAGTGCCGCCGCTTCAGCCGCCAAACAAGCCAAAGCCAATCTGGATCTAGCTTACATCCGTGCTCCCAGAGACGCCCAAGTCCTGAAAATTCACACACATCCGGGGGAAAAAGTGGGAAACGACGGCATTGTCGAACTCGGACAAACTCGCGAGATGCTGGCTGTTGCGGAAATCTACGAAAGCGATGTGGACAAAGTACGCCTCGGACAAACCGCCAAAATTACTAGCGATGCTTTGACCGGCGAATTGCGGGGAACTGTCGAACATATTGGTTTGCAAGTGCAGCGGCAAAACATTGTTAACACCGATCCTTCTGCGAATATTGATAGTCGAATTGTGGAAGTAAAAGTGCGCTTAGATGAAGCTTCCAGCCAGAAAGTAGCGGGATTAACCAATTTGCAAGTCAAGGTGGCGATCGGGGAAATTAAGGATTAAGAATTTTTTAACCACAGAGAGCGCTGAGGACACAGAGGAAGAGAATAGAGAGATGAATCATTCTGACTTAATTATTAAAGATTAAGAATTGTTCCAACATCAGGTTGCTGTCTTTAATCCAAAATCCAAAATCTAAAATCTAAAATCCTATGATTGCACTAATCAAACCCTTAGAACAATTAAGACGCAGAACTTCCCTCGGATGGCTGCAACTGAGTCACGACAAAGGGCGAATGCTCGTTGCAGTAGCAGGAATTGCCTTTGCTGACGTTTTGATGTTCATGCAGTTGGGCTTTCAAAATGCGCTTTACACCAGCAATACGCGGCTGCACCAAAGCTTGCAAACAGACTTAGTTTTGATTCACCCCCAAGCGCGAAATTTGATTAATTTGTCTTCCTTCCCCAGGCGCCGATTGTATCAAGCAATGAACGTACCGGGTGTCAAATCAGCCGAACCGCTTTACGTGAAAATTGCTAACTGGAAAAATCCCGAAACTCGGCGCGAAACGTCGCTGATGGTGGTGGGTTTCAATCCGAATCGCCCTGCGTTTGCGCTTCCCGAAGTTAACCAAAATTTGAACGCGATTAAATTGCCGGATACCGTGTTGTTCGATCGAGCTTCTAGGGGAGATTACCAAGGGACGATCGCGCAACTCGATCGAGGAAAGTCTGTTAAAGCTGAGGTCGAGCGGCGCAAGATTACCGTCAGCGGTTTATTCACAGTTGGAGCATCTTTTGCCGCCGACGGTATTTTGATGACTAGCGATCAAAATTACCTGCGCCTGTTTGCGAGACAAAACGCCGCGAGTGTTAATGCCGGATTAATTCAACTGCAACCGGGTGCTGACCCCGTGGAAGTTCAACAAGTTTTAAAAGCATATTTGCCGCCGGATGTCAAGGTATTAACCAAACAAGAATTTATCGATTTTGAGAAAAACTATTGGGCTAAGAATACTGCGATCGGCTTTGTGTTTAATTTAGGCGTCGCGATGGGTTTTGTAGTAGGAGTAATTATTGTTTATCAAGTTCTCTCAACCGATGTCAGCGACCACATGGGAGAATACGCTACTTTCAAAGCGATGGGCTACCGCAATGTTTATTTACTGGGCATCGTTTTTGAACAAGCTCTAATTCTTTCTGTCCTCGGTTTTTTGCCAGGAGTAGGAGTTTCTTTCGGACTTTATTCTTTAACTCGCAAAGCTACAAACTTACCCCTTTATATGACGCTGCTTAGAGCATTTATAGTATTACTTTTGAACGTGATTATGTGTACTATTTCGGGAGCAATTGCCACTCGCAAGCTGCAATCAGCAGATCCAGCAGATATGTTTTAAGGGAAAATGAATAAGATAATACTAATTCTCAAAAGTCATGCAACAGTAGCGCTCCGGGTGCGTCGCCACCCTTAAATCCTAAAAAAGAGCGACAATCTCAAAGCGACGCACCTTACCTGATAGAAGATTCGGCGGTTGAAACCGCTTAAGAGTCAAACGAAGTCCACTCCAAGCGGACTAAAGAATCAAGGGGGTATTAAAGCCAGATTTTGTATAAAGTCCTGACTACACACATATTTTTTGTAATCCTTCTCTTGTTTTTCCTCTGCATTTTCCGCGAATAAAGCTGTTTCTTCTTAAATCTCAAACCTCAAACCAAAAAGTTATGAATTATACTACTCTCTCTCCAACAACCAACCCATTACAGATTCCTGCACCTATAATTTCCGCGCACCAACTAGACCACTACTTCGGTCAAGGTCAACTGCGAAAACAGGTACTTTTTGACATTAATCTCGACATTAATGCAGGTGAAATTGTGCTGATGACGGGGCCTTCTGGTTCGGGAAAAACTACGCTTTTAACTTTGATTGGCGGGCTGAGATCCGGTCAATCGGGAAGTCTCAAAATTATCGGTCAAGAAATGTGCAAAGCGAGCGCAGACGAATTGGTAAAGGCGCGACGCAAAATTGGTTATATTTTTCAGGCGCACAACTTGCACCGCAGTTTGACGGCGCTACAAAACGTGCAGATGGGTTTGGAAGTTCACGGGAATTTGTCGCGTTCTCAAATGCGCGATCGCTCTGCAAAAATGCTAGAGTTAGTAGGACTGGAACAGCGGATTAACTATTATCCAGATGATTTGTCTGGAGGACAAAAACAAAGAGTTGCGATCGCCCGCGCTTTGGTCAGTCAACCGCAAATTGTTTTAGCTGACGAACCAACAGCCGCCCTGGACAGCAAATCCGGTCGCGAAGTGGTGAATTTGATGCAGCAACTAGCCAAAGAACAGGGTTGTACTATTTTGTTAGTAACCCACGATAACCGAATTTTGGATATTGCCGATCGCATCGTTCACATGGAAGATGGAAAATTAGCCTAATTTTTAAATTTCCGAAGAATAGACATCCTATCTAATCCGTTGACATCGGAATTATTATCTCTCTCTTCTCTTTCTCTGTGTCCTCTGTGCCCTCTGTGGTTTAATCATTTCGATACAACCGGAATAGACATCACCCATAACTACCCCATTTTCAATTTTGGATGTCAAAATTTAATCCAAAATTCCCAAACTCGAATCTAAACTCGTCGTTGAACTTTTGACTAATTGCTAACCACCAATCCTTGCCGGTAAATTCCCAAATTTTCCAGGTACATTGCTTCGAGTTTGGGCATCGACGATTCTACAGAACCACCATAACGGCGAAAAGAAGGCCAGATGTAAGCGAGTTTTCTGACTGCTGGCTCCAATCGACCCGCTTCTATATCTTCTAATGCACCTTTTTCTCGGATTAACTCTATAGCCATCCAATCTTGATTTTCTGGGCTGAAATCGCGGACGCCAAATTTTTTGGCAAATCTGTCCCAAGTGGTGCTGAGAAACTGATATCGCCCCGCTGCGTCGGAACAGAGTTTTTTGCCGTAGCGACGGCCGCACCTCATTTCTCTGGGATGATCTTGAAAGCTGACAAATTTCGTGCCGGTGTACTGGGTGCGGTAGCCGTCGGGGCTAGCGGTTCCTTCGGCGGCTGCGATGGTGTCGAGAAAGGCTTTGACTCGACGTTCGGGGCTGATGTTATCGAGTCTGCTATCGAGTCTGGGCTCTGGTGAATTCTGGGTTGGAGTTTCGGGCGATCGATCGCGATCGATGTTATCTTCTCGTTTGTCTGGTGAGTCGATCGTCGCAACTTCCGGCAGCCGTTTCGGGGCGGGCGAGCTTCCTGCCGAGACCGATTGTCCCCACAGTCTCGGCGTCATTCTACCTAAGAAAAAGCACAAACAGATTAAGAAACCCCAAGAGAGTTGAAAACGAAGGCGTTTAGACCGATTCCGGCGCAGAACCGGCCACCGGTGAAGGGGGAGTGTTGCGGGCAAAATTTTCGTTTGCTGGCCGAAGGCGAACAGCGATTTCAGCGCTAGCAAGGTTTGCTTGTAAAAACGCGGTGCAAGTTTCCGAGCTCTCATCGCTGCTGCGAAAGTCTCGACATCAGTCAGAGTAACTTGTGCCAGCGGTTTTGCGACAAACACTCGAAAATGGTTGGCCGCCTGCCAGCTAAAGCGCCGGTTGCGGGGGGATTTGCGGTTTACCCACAGGCGAATTAGCTCCATGTCTGACATAGGGAGCAGGTGGCTTCCCAGATGTTTTGATGCGTACAAAAGTACCTCCTGATATCAGTTCAGGTTGAAATATCCCAGTTTGTGGACTTGAGATTGGTTTCACCGTTGAAATTGGGGACTGGCAAGGAAACAAATCTTTTTCGGGGCGATCGCAAACTTCAAATTTTTCGGTCATCACCGAAGGGGAGCGACAGGGATCAAGATAAACTGGTTTCAACCATATCCAGTGATACTACTAAGTGTTCGCCCGGTCAAGTTCACGGGCAGATTTGGCGATGGGTTGAGTCTAAAATTTAGTGATTCCACAGGCCTCGCCCTCCCAACTGACATAGGTTTCAAGGTGCTGGCATTCGGCTGACTCAAAAGTGAGCGATCGCATTTTTTGTATCTAATATTAAGAATTCTGTCGGTGTTTGGACCCGGAGGATTCCTCAGCTTGAATGCTGAGCAAATTTTTGCGTTTTGCCAGCATCAGGGAACCGTAGCGGTTAGCCCAAACTTGAGTAAACTCAGCACCTAAGAAGAGAATCTGAGCTGAATAATTGATCCAAAGTAAGATAATCACGAACGAGCCAGCAGCACCGTAGGTAGAGGCAATACCGCTACCTCCTAGGTAAACTCCAATTAAGGATTTGCCGATCGTAAACAGCATTGAGGTGATGGCGGCGCCGATCCAAACATCATTCCAGGCAAGATGGACATCGGGCAAAACTTTGTAAATTAAAGCAAAAAGCAGCGTAACTACGCCAAAGGAGAGAGCAAAGTCCACAATCTGCCAAATACCCACTGGTAAGTGCAGCAAGCCGTTCAACCAAAAGCTGACGGCCGCTAAAACGGCGCTCAGGACTAAAGATACTAGCAGTAGAAAGCCTATGCCTAAAATCATTGCAAAAGACAATACGCGGTCTTGCAGAAATCCCCAGATCCCGCGTCCGGGAGGCGGTGAAACATTCCAAATAGTATTGAGGGCTTCTTTGAGATTAGTAAACACATTGGAAGCCCCCCACAAAAGTGTAGCGATACCGAGTAAAGTAGCAATCATTCCCGACTTTGGTTCGGAGGCTTTGAGGATGAGTTCTTGGATGGTTTCGGCGCCATCTTTGCCGATTAAACTTTGGAGTTGACCGACGATTTGACCTTGGGCTGCGTCTGCACCAAAGACTAAACCGGCGATCGCAATTACGATAATTAGCAGCGGGGCCAGGGAGAAGACTGTGTGATAGGCTAGGGCGGCTGCTAGGGTTGGCGCTCTATCTTCTTGCCATTGAGTAAAAGTTTCTTTGAGCAGGGATATGACTGTTTTTAATTTCACGGCATTTGGTTTCCTTATACTTAGAGTATAAAGAATTATACTAGGTTAAGAGTTTTTTAGCCTCAGCCACAAGATAGATTTATCGATTAGCAAATTCGGAAGATTATTTTTATGTCAGATTCCCACACAACTGTTAACAACACCGAGGTAAAACTGTCCAAAAAAGCAATTTCTTGGGCAAAAATTAGCGCATTAGTAGGGGTGGTCAATTTTTTGCTGGTGCTTTTTCATTTCAGTTACCTTCAGTTGCGCCCTGTTTATCAGAGCTATTTTCCGGGTTTAGTTAAAATTTATGACCCGATTAAAGGCATTGATTCGAGTTTAGCTAATCCCGAATATTTGAAAAGTGCTGACCAGTTTTGGCGAATAGATACGTTTTTTATTGGTTTTTTTGGGGCGGAATTTTTGATTAAAAGTTTGTTCCACACCCGCCGTAAACCGGGGGTAACTTGGTTTGATTTTGTGCTGAGGCGCTGGTACGAGGTGTTTCTGGTGATGCCGATTTGGCAGGGGTGGCGGATTCTGCCAGTATTGGTGCGGCTGCACAAGTCGGGTTTGGTGAATCTCGATCGCGTAGTTGCTCAAGTTACCTATGAACCGGTGGCTTATTTAGCCAATACGATGTCGGAATACATGATGGTGCGGTTTATCAATCAAGCTAAAAGTTCGATCAAACAGGGCGACGTGGCGCAGATGTTGCTGGCGCAGCAGCCGTACCTTCACGTCAATCAGGAAAATACGATCGAACAAATTACCAAACGGATTTTGGATCTGACAATTTACAAAGTTTTGCCACAGGTGCAACCGGATTTAGAAGAATTGCTGCACCACAATTTGGAGGCGACAATCAAACAGTCGGATTTCTATCAAATCCTGCAAACTTTCTCTCCGATTAATATTTTGCCGACGGAGATGACTGAACAGCTAGCAAATTATTTAGCTCAAACTGCGGTGGATGTGGTAGCTACTACTTATGAAGACGATAAAGGTAGAAAAATTCTCGATAATTTCAGCCAAGAATTTAATCAAAGTTTACGGCGGGAATTGCAAGATGAGAAAACTCTCGCGGAATTGCAGTCGCTGCTGTCGGATTTGTTAGAAGAAGTGAAGTTGAATTACATTCAAGGCGGGTTGAAGTCCGATCCGGTGCAGACTTTTACGGAAATTAACTCGCTCCGGGGAGTAAGGGAGAGTTGATACAGCAATGAGTTCGGGTTTGGTGAATTAGAGTCTTTTTTTACTCGCATCTTGCACCATTGTCAAGAACAGGCAAGATGCCTGTTCCACAAGAGATGAATTTTCTTGTGGAACAGGCAAGATGCCTGTTCCTAAAAAAGTAATTGAGAATGGTGCAATATCTCAGTTAAAACGAACCCCGAAGACGCCAAGGGCGCGAAGGAAGAGAAGAGAAAGAGTTCACAAGTTCTACGGGTAAGGTGTGCAATGCACACCTAGGAATATGGGTAGTGGGGATATCCGAAATGTCGGGGGATAAACCTATCTGAGTCCCAAGCTAAAATAAAAGCATGAACATAAAACATCTATCATATTAGATATCTATCTTGAACAACCTTACTTGCCTGGAAATAGAAGTAGCCCAAACAATGCTGAGTTTAGCAATGTTGGTGGGCTTAACACTTTTAATCGCCTTTTTTGTGGCGTCAGAACTAGCATTAGTATCAGCCGATCGCCATCAAATCCGCCAACTCGCCCACTTGCACGATCGCCCAACCGCCAAAACCGCCGAACTCGTCCACCAAGCTCAAAACAACATACCGCATTACCTGTCTGTGACCCAAACTGGCACAACAGCAGGGAGTTTGCTGTTGGGTTGGTTGGGTGAGGGAGCGACTGTACACTGGATTGAGCCGTGGATCGACAAATTGCCGATCGGTCATTTGTCGGCCGTGCTGACTGCTCATTCGATCGCAGTTCCCGTAGCTTTTATCTTAGTAACTTACGTAGAAATAGTCTTAGGAGAACTAATCCCCAAAGTATTAGCAACCCACGCCCCAGAACGTACCGCTTTGCTGCTGATGCCGGCCCTCGAACTCTGCTCAAAATTACTGTGGCCGCTGCTAGTAATTCTCAACGGTACCGTGTGGCTGCTGACTGGTTGGATTACCAGTAAAGAGTCTCAACCGCTGGTGTCATCTTCCCAGGCAACTTTCGTTCAAAAAGATGCTCATTCGGCATTAATTTCTGGCGTATGGGAAGTGACAGCCGTTAACCAAAAACTGGGATTAAACTTGCCAACTAACCAAGCGTACCAAACAATCGCCGGATTCGTGATCCACAATTTAGGTAAAATGCCCAATCAAGGCGATCGGCTATTGTGGGGCGAGTTGGAAATAGAAGCAGAAAATGTAGTAGAAGGCAGTTTAGAAACAGTGCTGCTGCGTCAGGTAACTCGCCCTTTGTTTGAGACTCAGCAGCCAGAACTTGTGTTAAATTGATCCTAAATCAGGCTTAAATACTTCCTCGATCTATGTATGTGAGGTTGTAATTAGTCGCTCAGTGCGACAATGTACCAGAAATGTGCAAATTGCATAAAGCACAGTTTATGAGGTGGATATGCTAAAAACACTTTGGGCTACTGTTCGACAAGGGAAAATTGAACTGCTGGAGTTATCAGAGTTACCCGAAGGGGCAAAAGTATTAGTAACACTCTTACCTGATGAAGAAGCTGAGTTTTGGTTTCAAGCTAGTCAAACATCACTAGATACAGTTTGGGACAATACTGAGGATTCAGATATTGGCTTAATTTAACCTTTTCCAGATATATTCATAGCGCCTATAGACGCTTTTTAGTATTTCCTGGGAAACTTCTGTATCTTTGACACAGGTTATGATAGCGGAATCTTTACAATCCATATCGCCAAGAACATAAATTCTCAGATGTTTTGGAATAGCATTGTAAGCTTCTCGCAAGCTACTTTTATTTTCTTTTGTTGGGAATGTTAGGAATTTAGCAAAGGCTTGAACACAAGTATCTGCAACTGTTTGCTTTCCCTGAAGCTGAGCGATGGTATCTTCTACTTCTTTTACAAACTCATCAATCTCTATATAATAAAACTCTAAAGTCGAATTTCCGTAGTAGAGATGGTGACAGCTTATCCTCGCACCCTTGGGAACTTGGGTAACAACCCATCCCTCGGCAACTTTGGTTTTGAATTCCTCAAAGTTAACCCATTCCCAACAATCGATCATACCGTCTTCAAAAACTCGGATGATGGTTTGGTAGTAGTCGCCGTTGTGTATAAAGGCCGACAACCCTTTACCCCGAATTATTTCTCCATTTTCACCGTTTCTATATAATTGAAGCATTTCTTTTGCCCTTAACAATCAAGCGTATTCCAGTAGGGAAACGGCACTGCCGTCTCCTCTTACGGACACGGCGCCGTGCCCAAGGGGTGTCAACTTAAGGTAAAACCCATAGTCCGGCAAGGGTTGAAACCCCTGCCTCAAAGCGAAAGTCCTCTCAAAGAGGACTAATGAGTTAAGAATTCTTCTTCTCAGTCCTCTTTCAGAGGACTTTCGCTATTAGACAGGGAATTCATTCCCTGGCGGACTGCCGGGTGAGCGGGAGAACTGGCGGACTAAAAGCTTAAGTTGACACTAATGGGCAGTGCCGTTTCCCTACAGATATCGCCTACTCCGCCTTCGTTTACCCCACAGCCACCTTCACCGCACCCCCAACCAACTGCTCGTAATCCTCCAACAACCACGGAGGCAAACAAGTATTCGCATCCTGAACCTGCAACTGTCCAGGGCGACAATACAGCATCGCCGCCAACAAATTATTTACAGCTTTAGGCGCTCCAAACCCTTTACTCAACTCAACAACCAACGAGTTAAAAAACTCGCGATCGCTCTCATGCAGCGGCTCGTTAATAAACCCGCTGCCCAACATTGCTTTGTAACCCTTGCCAAAATCGCTCCGGTACAAAAGTTCCAGTTGTTCCCCGGAAACGCTCAGCCACAAATCTGCAATTTGCTTGCGAATCTCCCGCAAATCTGCTATTGCCAATTCAGCCGTCGGATCGATTTCATAAAAATTGACCGCAGCAGTTAATTGATTGAGAAACTGCGGCAGATAATCTTGTTTGACAAGTGTTGGTTCTGTTGTCGTAAATGCGCTTTCAAACACCTTTTCGTAATCTTCAACCAACCACTGGGGCAAGCGGGTGCGAGCATCGGGAACCCGCATTTTACCGGGTACAAAATACAGCATCGCCCCCAGCAGAGCATTGATAGCTTGAGGCTGCACCAACCCTTTACTAATTTCAGTCAATCTCTGCAAAAATTTTTGTTCGGCTTCACTCATTGATTCTGCTTGCAAGCCACATCCGAGTATTGCTTGATATCCCTTGCGAACTTCTCCTCGGTAAAAAGTTTCGAGTTTCTCTGAAGGAACAGTCAGCCAAAAATCTGCCATTTGTTTTCTGATTTGGCGGAGTTCCAAAACAACCGATTCGTCAGACGGATCGATGCGGTAAAGATTGACGCATCCTAACAGTTGATTCGCAAATTGCGGGGATTGAATATATTGAGCGAGCAAGTCAGAAGTGGACTCAGACTTGACGGTGGCTTCCATCTCAAAAACTTGTTCGTAATCCCCAATTAACCAGTGCGGCAAACGGTTGCGAGCGTCGGGAATTCGCATGGTTCCCGGCGGGAAATACAGCATCGCCGCGAGCAAGGCATTGACAGCTTTGGGATGCACTAATCCTTTGCTAATCTGGGTTAATTGCTGCAAAAATATTTGCTCGCTTTCGATCATCGCTTGACGTTGAAAATCGCTCTTGAGCAGGATTTGATAGCTCTTACCTGAAGCGCTTTTGTAGGCTGCTTCGAGGTTTTCGGTGGGAAGGTTCAGCCAAAAATCAGCGATTTGTTTGCGGATTTGACGCAATTCGGATATTGCTGAGATGTTTGAGGAGTTTCTCTGATAAAGGTTGACGGTGTTCGAGAGAATCTCGTCCAAAGCTGGCTGCTTGGGAATGCTATCCTGTAAGTTGCGCGATGCTTCCAGGTGGCTGGTTTGCCAGTTGCCAAAGAGTTCTTGGAATAATTTGCCGATCGCCCCAGAGTATGCAACACTGTCAAAACAAGCCGGATTAGCTTGCATTTTTTGCTGAATTTCCTGCCGTTTTTGCTGCCGCAATTGCGGGTTAGTGCCGAGGGTAACGGCTAGCTGAATGTAAGATGCTTCGCTATTGGCAATTAAATCGGGCATTTGCAGTTCCCGCAGCATCGCCGAACCTTGGCGGAAGCGCAAAGCATTTCCTTCCACAACCACCGCCGGCAATCCTACTTGCAAAGGATCAATTAACGATGTTGCCCCAGCATAAGGATAGGAATCGAGATAAACATCTGCTAGCTGCAAAAATTCTTTCACATCCGCGCGGCTTGGCAGTTGTTTTACGAACCGCAAGCGGTTGTTATTGACGCCGTATTTAGCGCAGGCAGCGTTCAGATTGTTGACAAAAGGTGTCGCCGGATAGGTGCGAGTCCAAGCCGGCCCGAAGGGATATAAAATCAAGATTGAATCGGGTACAGCAGCTAGAATTTTTACCCAACTCTCTCTCAACTCCGGCAGAATTTTGTAGAAGTTGGCGCCGGAGATAAAAACGGTTGTATTGTCTGAAATTCCCAGACTTTGGCGCGTAGGTTTAACTGTAGCAACTTCGGATTCTGTTGCGTATTTGAAACAAAAACCGCTGCCTTCGAGAACAGCCAACTGTTCGCGATATTGTTCTTGATAACTAGCATCCGGCGCGGTAAATTGGCCTGCGATGTAGTAATCCATGTGCCGGATTCCGGTGGTTGTCGGGGAACAGAAAGATGTAGTTTGTACCCGCGCTAAACGGTGGATTGCTAGTGAAGTCAGCGGTTTGTTAATAGCTGTTAAATTCGTACCGAAAAACAGGATATCTAAGTCGTCGGCGCGGATTGTTTTGACTTGCGATGCAAAGTCTTTCGGGAGTGCAACCAGTTTGTCGGCGCGACTTTGACAGTATTGTTCTAATTGGTGGCCGCTGGTGTTGAGCGCGTACAGGTATATCTCGAACTGGTTGCGGTTTAAATGCTCGAAAACCGGGATGGTAGCGAAGGTTTCGGTTTGGGGCGTGAAATGGTCGTTGATGATGCCGAGGCGGATTTTTGTCCGATTTGGCGATCGCGCCGGGAAGATACAATCAATTGAACTGCCGCGATTTTTTAGCGAAAACTCAATAATTTCCGCCCGTTTGGTGTAAATATCGCGCAGGTTTGCCGTGGCAAAATACACCGGGATAAAGTTCGCAACTTGCGAGAAAAATAAGGCAATATTTTGCCAAAGTTGCGAATCGGGATTGGTGAATATATTGCTATGAATGTAATTCACCCATCTTTGCATAAATTCATAGTAGTTGTCTGCTTCTCCAACTGTTTGAAACAGGTTGGGACTGCCAAACATAAATTTGAGATAGTCATTGGCAAACCAGTTGGGAATTTGAGCGCGATCGTACTTAATCTGCAATTGATCTGCACGTCGGTAAAGCATCGCTGCTAGCAGGTAATTGATGGCTTTTGGCTCATTAAATCCTTTGGCAATATTTGCAGCTACTTCATTAACAAAACTCTGTTCTGCGTGGGTTAGCGGTTCATCTTTAATGTCGCTCTTCAGGAGTATCTGATGTGCCTTACCTGCATCGCCAGCATAGGCATTTACCAGTTGAGCGGGGGGCAGATTCAGCCAATAATTGGTAAGTTGCGTACGACATTGGCTGATGTTAGCGAGGCTTACTGGGTTAGACTGGTCTTTTTGATACTCTCCCAAGTATTGAGATAGCGAATTTAAAAGTTGCGCTATTTTGTTTTCGGGAACTAATTCATCAGCTATTAAGTAGCTATGTTGCTGCAAAATTTCCTCTGACCAACGGACTTCTTCGGGTTGGTAAAGTTGAGAGTGCAGGTGAATAATGAGGGCTCTCATTAAGTATAATTTTGCGCGAACGCTAGCCATTTTTTGGGTTCGGCTAGAGCCGTCACCGTGCTGCCTATAATAGAGATAAGGCTTAGGTAATCGATACCCTAACCAGCCTTTTTCATAGGCCGACACCCAAAATTCCCAGTCTTCACATCCCAGCTTCATCACTTTTTTTAACCCGCCTACTTCCTCGAAAATTCCCTTTCTAAATAAAGAACTAACGGGAGCTTGATTGTCTCTCAAAAACCGATTGGGATCGAAATCACCGTGGATAACTAAATCACAGTTGGCTCCGAAGTGCTGCATATCTGTATAGACAAAACCCACCTGCGGTTTTGCTAATAAAATTTCCAAGCACTCCTCTAGGAAATTCGGATGAATTCGATCGTCAGCATCTAGGAATAAAATAAACTTTCCTGACGACTGCTGAACGCCAACATTTCTCGAATCAGCGGGCCCCGTGTTGGGTTTATCTATGAGGCGAATCGATGTTTGAGGATACAGTTGAATTAAATAATTTGCGAAGTTGCTGGTATCATCCGTGCTGCCGTCATTGACAATTATGCACTCCCAGTTTTGATAAGTCTGACTGACAACACTTTCAACAGCTTCTCTGACATATTTCGCGTGATTGTAGCACGGGATAATTACGCTGATAAGTGGCTGTGGGGGTGTGCGATAAGGTAACGCATTCAGTTCCGAGGCAAAAACCGAGACAGGAACCGAAGAAATATGTAGGATCCCTCGTTGGCGGATGCCGTATTCATCCCATATTTGGTAAGCTTCTTGCTGGGATAATTGCGATCCATGTTCCAAACCTTGTTGATTTTTATAGTACAAACCGAGAATTTCGGGCAAGTGCACAATATTTTCGCTTTTGCCAATCCGCAGCCAAAATTCATAATCGCCAGCCGCCGTAAATTCGGTTCGGAAATAGCCGTATTTTTCGTGCAGCGATTTTCTCCACATCGGTTGGGAACCAATAATGCAGCGCCGTTCGAGTTCGCTGTAGTCAAAGGCTGGCCAATTCCAACGCTTTTGGGCTTGGGTTTTTGCAAAAGTATCGTTAGCTGTGCTGGTGATTAATTGGTCAGCATAAACCAGACTTACTGGGGAATTTTCATCCAAGTATTTCGCCATGAATTCTAGGGCATCGGGGCGGTGTCTGTCATCGGTGTTAGCATTAGTTATGTAAGCTCCGCGCGACATATTAATGCCTCGATTCCAGGCTGCATATAATGTCTCGCGGTCAGAAGTGCGATCGTACACAATATTCGCATATTTCGCTTGAAATTCCCGCACAACAGACTGTTCATTTTCTTGGGAACCGCTGTCAATTACTATGATTTCGAGTTGACCTTGTTTGTAGAGCGTTTGCTCTACCAAGTCTTGCAAGCAGCCGCGAATAAATTTTTCGGAATTGTAAGTAGAAACGATCGCAGATACTTTAAAAGCGGACGGGACAGGCTGGGAGTTCTCAGCATTCCCGAATTCCCTCTGCAAAGCTGCATCAGTTTGCTGTTGAACGGAAGCATTCTCCGAATGTGCGCGATCGGCTACTTGAACCAAAGCTGAGCTAACAATTGCAGCCATTTTCGACCAAGAAAACTTCTTAGCTTGTTCTAAACCCGCCGCAATTAATGAGTTGCGGACAGCGGGCTGCTGTATTTCCCGCAAAGCATTGACAAGCCCAATAACATCATCCCCGTTTACATAAACCGCTGCTTGTCCTGCTACTTCAGGAATCGAACCGTTTGGACAGGTGATGACTGGACAACCGCAAGCCATTGCCTCAAGGACTGGCAACCCAAAGCCTTCATATTTCGACGGATAAACTAACACTGAAGCACCAGAATAAGCAGCTCTCAGTTCGCTGTCGCTTAGTTGCAGGGTGTGGACAGTATTCCCAGAACAGTACAATTTCAACTCTGGTTCTAATACAGGTTTGCCACCTGCACAGACTATATCAAAGTCAAACTTGTTGGCAAGTTGAGAAAAGGCTTTGAAGAATAATATCCCGTTCTTGTAACCATGCCAGCCTACCCTTTCGCCTACCAAAAGAAAATAGGGCTTGGTAATGCTGTATTTTGACTTAAAGCCTGAAATTTCTTCTCTATCGGCTGGCCAAAAATTGGCATCCATGCCACAGTGCGCTACAGCGACAGAATTTGAAGAAATCTGCGGAAAAACCTTTACTAAATCGCGGGCTGTATTTTCGGAAATGGTGATGTAGGCCGAGGCGTGGCGGATACCGCAATGCTTTTCTCTCCACTCGGAATGACCAATATTTTGTCCCATCAACTCTGGGATCATGTCATAAGCCATGAAGACCGATCGCGTTGACAAAGGCGTTGTATAATAAGTAGAAATAAATAAATCGGCTTTTTCTTCATCGCAGATTTGTTGGAGCATTTGGCGGTCAGCATCGGTTTGGCTGTAGTCGTAGCGAGCTACATTCCGGTACTGAATGCCGGGAATTTTGGGGGCGGTTCCCGCTCTGTCAAGAACTATAATTTGTTTGGCAAAACCATTTTCTGCCCAGTTTTCTAGCAGCGATTTCCAGACTCGACCAATGCCAGTGCTGTTGAGCTGAAAAAATACGCCGTCTATAACAATTTTTCTACTTGTTTTAGTAGGAGGCATGGCTGCGGGAGTTATCATTGATTTGCGGTTCTCTCTGTCTGCGATTTTTCTCAGGGCTTCCTCGTAATCCTGTTGGAGTAATGAGGGTTTTTTCAATTCCGGCTCTTTGTAAGATGATAAGCTATGAAAAAGTTGAGGCTGAATTTCCTTGTCTGAAAAAATATGCAAAGAATCGCCGTTAGAGTAAAAGTTTAAATTAAATTTTTCGGCAATTATCGAGAGTGCCTTGCTGGTATAAATAGAAATGTGCTGACCTTCATCTAGCGCATAGTACCACCATTCGCTGGGCTTGGGATTGTTGGCTGGCAGCAGTTTGGTACTGAATAAAATATTGCGGGAAAATTTGAAGATTTTTTGGATCTCCTCCAGCGGCTTAACAAAATGCTCAAATACTTCAAAAGCTGTCACTAATTCGTAGCTGTAGCTGCTGTTTTCGTCTGCCTCAAATCCTTGAGATAATATATTTTTACAATATTTATCGTACCAATAAAAATCAAATCCAAAATCTCTCATCATCCGAACAAATACACCGTAGCCACCTCCATAATCTAAAAATTTAGCCTGGTGATTAAATAAATTAAAAATAATATTATTGGCGGCGTTTGAGAACATCGTGCTTCTCGATAACATTCCCACGTCGCTGCTAGCTATGGCTTCTGAATAAGCCTCCTCAAGCCAGTAGGGTTCTTCCGTTTGAACAAAGCCGCAATTTGAGCATTGAAAATACTCGACGTTATATTTTTTTAGTACCCTAGCAGCAGCAAAGGTGTTGGTTGGAAAATCACAAATATTGCATTTCATTTTAATTATTTAAACTTACAAATTTATTCAAGTAACTGCCTGTGTTGGAATGCCGAATATTTATGAGACTTAACTAAGTTTATAATAGTCCTAAGTGATTGCAGTGCGATCGGCTAGACTGTTTTTATGCTGACGATTGAACTCTTCGGACGGTTCCTCAAGGGTTTACCGTTATGTATACATACAACTTGTGAATCAACAGGAACATCCTACACCAATGCAGCCCCGACTCAGATATCTTATCAGGAGTCAGCTCCCTAAAAATTACTTCTACTAAAGGCTTGACAAAGTTTAATTCATGCTATAGGTAACTCGTGAGGACAGCAGCCGCATCTCCAGACAGCGCCCAGGGCTGTTCCGTTCCCACGACCTCACCTGAGACCGCCGCAGCATGGCCGGGAATCCTCACCACACAAAAACAAGTTACAATTACGTTAAGATTGATGAACATAAATAAAAAATCCCAAATCACAGGGACTAAAAATTAGGAGGATCGACCTCGGTGAATAAACGCTGGAGAAACGCTGGCCTGTACGCACTGCTGGCTATTGTAGTCATTGCCTTAGCAACGGCATTTTTTGACAAACAGCCCCCAAGTAGGGAAGTTTGGAAGTACAGTCAATTCATTCAGGAAGTCGAAGGCAAGAGAGTAGACAAAATAAATATCAGTTCCGATCGCAGCAAAGCCCTGGTCACAGCCCAGGACGGCAACAAGGTACTCGTTAACCTGCCCAACGACCCCGAACTGATCAACATCCTGACCAAAAATAACGTAGATATTTCAGTTCTGCCCCAAAGCGACGAAGGCTTCTGGGTAAAAGCCCTCAGCAGCCTGTTCTTCCCAATTCTGCTTTTGGTCGGACTGTTTTTCCTGGTGCGGCGCGCCCAAAACGGGCCCGGCAACCAAGCCATGAACTTCGGCAAATCCAAAGCTAGAGTCCAAATGGAGCCGCAAACTCAGGTGACTTTCGGCGACGTGGCTGGCATCGAACAAGCCAAGCTAGAGCTCGCAGAAGTCGTGGACTTCCTGAAAAATGCAGACCGCTTCACCGCAGTCGGAGCAAAAATTCCTAAAGGCGTGCTGCTAGTGGGCCCTCCCGGAACAGGCAAAACCCTGCTCGCAAAAGCAGTGGCTGGAGAAGCAGGCGTTCCCTTCTTCTCGATTTCCGGTTCAGAATTTGTGGAAATGTTCGTGGGTGTCGGTGCTTCCCGCGTCCGCGACTTGTTTGAACAAGCTAAATCGAACGCTCCTTGTATCGTATTCATCGATGAAATTGACGCCGTAGGCCGCCAGCGGGGCGCTGGTTTGGGCGGTGGTAACGACGAACGGGAACAAACCCTGAACCAGTTGCTGACCGAAATGGACGGCTTTGAGGGCAATACTGGCATCATTTTGATTGCTGCTACGAACCGCCCCGACGTGCTCGATGCGGCGCTGCTGCGTCCGGGTCGCTTCGATCGCCAAGTTGTAGTCGATCGCCCCGACTTCGGAGGCCGCCTAGAAATTCTCAACGTTCACGCCCGCGGCAAAACTTTGTCCAAAGACGTGGACTTGGAAAAAATTGCCCGCCGGACACCCGGTTTCACAGGTGCGGATTTGTCCAACCTACTCAACGAAGCAGCAATTTTAGCTGCCCGTCGCAACTTGACCGAAGTCTCGATGGATGAAGTCAACGATGCGATCGACCGCGTGCTCGCAGGCCCGGAAAAGAAAGACCGCGTGATGAGCGAAAAGCGCAAAACTTTGGTAGCTTACCACGAAGCCGGTCACGCTTTAGTCGGCGCGCTGATGCCCGATTATGACCCCGTGCAGAAAATTAGCATTATCCCCCGCGGCCGCGCTGGCGGTTTGACTTGGTTCACACCCAGCGAAGATCGGATGGATTCTGGCTTGTATTCTCGGTCTTACTTGCAAAATCAAATGGCGGTAGCTTTGGGCGGCCGCATTGCTGAAGAAATTGTCTTCGGCGAGGAAGAAGTAACGACTGGCGCGTCGAACGACTTGCAGCAAGTGGCAAGAGTAGCGCGGCAAATGGTGACTCGCTTCGGAATGAGCGATCGGCTAGGCCCTGTAGCTCTCGGTCGCCAACAAGGCAATATGTTCATGGGTCGCGATATCATGGCCGAACGCGATTTCTCTGAAGAAACCGCAGCGACGATCGACGATGAAGTGCGTTTGTTGGTAGAACAAGCTTACCGTCGCGCTAAAGATGTACTCGTCGGCAACCGCCACGTCCTTAATGCTTTGGCAGATATGCTAGTTGAAAAGGAAACTGTGGATGCTGATGAATTGCAAAATTTGTTAGCTAATAGCGATGTGAAAATGGCGACGATCGCCTAATCAATTTTGGATTGGGAATTTTGGATTTTAGATTAAATCTAAAGTTTGAAATCAATAATTGGGGTGATTCTGGGATTGTCTGGAATCGCCCCGATTTTTTTATGAGTGCGATCGATCGATTTTAGATTTTAAATTTTGGATTTTAGATTAAATCTAAAGAATGATATTATGTCCGGTCGCTTCGCCCGAAATCAGGTAGGGGCGGGTTCACCAATAATATCGGCCAATAATTGACAATCTCAAAAACCCGCCCGGCCGCGATATTACGGTCAATCGATAGGACATGATATCAGACATTCAGCATACCTTTTTCCAGCAGCTAGCGCTTAAATTCTTCCCAGGGAAATCTTGGTTCATCTTTTCTAGATTCAATAATCACACAGTCCTCAACATCCTCCCAGATATCGTCTTGGTACTGGAAGTCAAGCAGCACCACGACTTTTTAGCCTTGAGACTCAACTAATATCAAATCCGTTGGCATCGGAATTATTCATCTCTCTCTTCCCTTTCTCTGTATCCTCTGTGTCCTCTGTGGTTTCATCATTCCGATACAACAGGAATTGATATAAAAACTGAAAATCTGTCGGTTCGCCGCATTCAGCCAGCACGTCAGCTCAAAAATCTCTGTGATTTTTGAGGTCAACAATTGCAGCGGTTTTGTTGCCTAGATTGTCCGTTAAAAATTGAACGCCGCACATATTGTAAATTGCCATATATCGAAGTTAGCAACCTGTATTAAAATTAGATGCGAGTCACAATCATATGAGTTTACAATTTGGGAGCCTTCCCAAATCTAAAATCTAAAATCTAAAATCTAAAATTGTATGAATCATCAATCTTGGTTGACACTACTAAAAAAACACCGCGCGATCGCAGTCATCCGTTCCTCCGAAAAAGAACTCGCTCGGCAGATGGCATCATCGGTAGCAGCAGGAGGAATCCAGTTTATTGAAATTACTTGGAATACCCACAAATCTGCTGAATTAATTGCCGAACTCCGCTCCGAATTCCCTACTTTTAGTATTGGAACCGGCACTTTATTAAACTTAGAAGAGTTGCAACAAGCAATAGACTGCGGCGCTCAATTTCTCTTTACTCCGCACACCGATTTAGCTATGATTAAAACAGCCGTTGACGCCGGAGTGCCGATCGTCCCCGGTGCTTTTTCTCCCACGGAAATTGTAACCGCGTGGCAAGCAGGCGCTACCTGCGTTAAAGTATTTCCGATATCGGCTTTGGGAGGCGCCGCTTACCTGAAAAGCCTGCAAGGCCCCCTGGGAAACATTCCTTTAATTCCCACTGGCGGGGTGACGCTGGAAAATGCGAAAGTATTTATTGACGCCGGGGCGATCGCCGTGGGTTTAGCCGGAGACTTATTTCCTAAACACTTAGTGGAAAATCGCGATTGGCGGGCGATCGTCCAAATTGCCCGAACTCTCTCCCAAAACTTAACAACTTGTTAAGTCCAGTTTCCAAATCCCACATTTCAAATCTACAATCTAAAATAGGACAAGCCCATCTAAAATCTAAAATCTAAAATCTAAAATAGTACGAGGTGTGAGAAATGAACAGCATTATTAACTCAATTTACTTCCGCCGCGCTGGAACTTTCTGTGCCGGCTGCGCCCTAACAGTTGCTACATTCTGCGGCGGTTCAATGACCGCATTTGCCAGCGAACAGCACAACATAATTGCCAATAAAATTATGCTGTTGCAGCAATCCAGCGAACGCTGGATTGAAATAGATTTATCCAGACAAAGGTTAATAGCTTGGGAAGGAAATACACCCGTTTACGCCGTGATTATTTCCAGTGGCAAATCATCGACTCCCACCCGCACGGGAACCTTTGCCGTTCAAACCAAACACCGCGTTACTAGAATGACTGGGGATGACTACGACGTGCCCGACGTTCCCTATACAATGTATTACGACGGAGGCATGGCAATTCACGGCGCTTACTGGCACAATTTGTTTGGCAATCCCGTTACTCACGGCTGCACAAATGTAGCTGTCAATCACGCTAAATGGCTATTTGAATGGGCCTCGGTGGGGACGCCGGTGGTGGTGCACAAATCTCAGGTTTAGGGAATTGGGAATTGGGCATCGGGCATCGGGCATAGCCGAACATTATTAGAACTTATGCACCGGTGGTCAGAAACCGGTTTTTTTTGGGAAATACTGCGTTACAGCCGTAGATTCGGTCAAAAACCCGGTTTCTTCGATCGGAGTTCATCAGTTCTGGTTTTTTTTAGCTTGCTTACTTCATTACTGCCTTCAAGCACAATCCCAATTATATAAAACCTTACTAAAATCTAATTCTCTGAGTGCTGATTCATCAATAAAAAAGTTACCTACACCAGTGTCTCCCCACATGATATCTACTGTCTCATTGCCATCGGTATCCATTTGCAAGAGAAGAATATCTAGTTTTTGTTTTTGCTCGGAGTTACTACTATATTTTCTTACGTCCTCTTGTGTAAAATCAGGATAACCACCTATTTTATGACCGACGGGTTGCGATATTTCTAGGTACTCATCCTCAATTTCAGGGTTCATAAATAACTCACCGACTTCCGAGCCTAAAAGTTCGGTAAATTGGTAGTCATTGGTACTAATCGGCGCATATTTTTTAGTAAATTGCAAGCCGCAACAGCCATTAACAGGAAAAGATTCTGGTTGCGGCAAAAAATCATAATTGGTAATGATGTTTTCAACTTGGAGGTCTGGCTGAGGAAAATAGATTATTTTGAATTTTTGCTCGACTGCGGGGTTATCTACATTCGCGTAATTGCCGAAGTCTAAACCATATAAGTCATCGTCGGCTATATAAAACTGCAAAATTCCCCGATCGGGAAAACCATCTAAAGGCGGTATTTCATCAAAGTTGAGTTGCGCTAGCAAAAATAAATATTTACCGTCACAACTTTTGGGATATTCAAAGCCTTTAGGTAAATAAGGAAATCCCCCAAATTTACTCTGCCACCAATTAACGTCATCATTATTCTGGGTTTGAATTTCGATGTAAGGTTTAATGGTAGCTTCGATTCTGTCGCGATACTTTTCTAATTCGGGAGAGAGTGGAAATTCTAATTTATAATTCATCTGCTTTTAACAATTTGTTTTGAAGGTAATCCGTAGGGGGCGCCGAAGCGCACCTTACCTGTAAAGTCTATCCTTAACTTAGCTGCACCACGGGTTTATCCTCTAACAATGTTTGATTTGTCAGCAAATCTTCCACGGTAATTCGCAAAAAGCGCTGTTCGTCAACGCGGAAGAAGATTTTGATACGATCGCTCCCCGGATACCCAGGCGGCGTCAATTGAGCGATGCTGCGGGCTCCTTCTTTATCATTTAGGGGCTGTACCGATGTTTGGCCCGCGAGTTGGCGAGTAATTAGCCTGTCGCCGTCAAAATATATCTCCGTGCCACCAGTTTCCGCTCCCAATTCGCCGATAATTAATTCTATACTTGGCTGACTTTCTAAAGAAGCTCCCAAGACTAATTCTACGGGTTCGCTCATCGGATAAGACTGGCCGGATTTGATTAAACTGTGCCAACTGTGGCAATTGTCGCGGCGGTTCCAGTAGCGAATGCCGTAACTGTGATAGAGAAAATCTTTGATTTCTATGCCTTGACTCAGTTGCAGAGCACCTTGGGCGATCGCCTCAAATGGTTTGTCGCAGCGAATTTTTGTCGGCTCGAAATATTGCTGCACCCAACGCTGAACAGCGGGAATTTGTACAGTACCGCCAACTAGCAAAACTGCGTCGATGTCGCCAATTTCTAAGCCTTGGCGCCGCGCTTGCTGCAATACTTGATTCATGCACTCGTCGAGTTTGTCAAAAAACTGATGTTCACCGAGGATAGATTCAAAACGAGATCGATCTAATTCTAATTCGTAACTCTCAAAATTTTCATCATCAAAATAAACCTCAACTGCCTGATTTACTAAAGATAACTGAATCTTTAACCGTTCTGCCAATCTCGTTGTAATCGGAGATTTTGCCAGCCCTTTTGTTTGAACAAAATAGTCAACCAGCCAATTATCAATATCAGAACCGCCTAAATTTTGTCCGGCTTTAGCCAAAACCCGCGCAACTTTTGTTTTTTGCGCTGAAGATTCAGCTAATAGCTTTTCGCCCCACTTGAGAATAAAACCGAGGGGCTTTTTGTTGGAGGAAGCGTCCAAACGCACCAAAGAAAGATCGAGAGTTCCGCCGCCGAAATCAATGACTAACAGATTTTCGCGATCGGCTAAACCGTAACCCAAAGCAGCCGCCGTAGGTTCGTCCAGCATCCGCACCTGTTCTACTTGCAGAGATTGAGACACTTTGCCCAACCAATGGCGGTAAGCTTCAAAACTATCTACAGGCACTGTAAAAATCAAAGAGTCGATCGGCAAAGGCACTTCGCGAATTGAGTTGACAATTTGGCTCAAATACCACTCACCTACTCGTTCAAAAGTAATAAGTTGCCCGTCAAGTTCCGGCACAAAACCCTGAACAGAAGTGCCAATTCCCCGCTTAAAATTGCGAAAAAACCGAGAATCTCCACTCAAATCCAGGCCTTTGTCGCGGACTTGCTGACCGAGTATGACTTTACTTTGAGCAGCGTCCTCAACGTAGAGTAAACTGGGAATTAGGGGCGGATTTTGAGCCGAGATTGCCGACAATCCCGGTAATTTTAAAGTTTCGGGCTGCTGGAGGACTTGATTCCAGCGAGCGACGACGGTGTTGCTAGTTCCAAAATCAATTGCGATCGTCATTCAGCCAAAATACACAGCTACTAGGGATTAGATTATAATATGGTATTTGGAGCGGCAAAGACCAACATAATATTATGACTCAATCCACTTTCTTTGAAACCGAGAACGAAGAGCCTGTACAGGGAATTACTGAAATTGCAGTATGCGGCTACAAGTCTATTTACGAAGAGTGCCAGATTGAAGTGCGATCGCTGACAATTCTAGCCGGTGCCAACAGTTCTGGTAAGTCTAGCATCATGCAGCCACTATTGCTGATGAAGCAAACGCTAGAAGCCCCTTACGACCCAGGTGGTTTGAAACTTGACGGGCCTAATGTTAAATTTACATCAGCAGAACAGGTATTGTCTAAACTTTCTCCAGAAAAATACAGGGATGAGTTTTCTCTCAGGCTGAATATAGACACAGATAATTTTTTTATCAGCTTATTCAGAAAGCAGCCAAAGCACGGGATTAAAGTTGTTAAAGCGACTTACTGTATTCCTTATTACGATGGTGAAAATATTACTATATTTCCCGGAATGCAGCATCAAGAATTGCTGAAAATTATTTCCGAATATCTGGCTGAAACTTACACTTTATTGTTAGATAATAATTCCTACGAAGAACCGCCATTATTGAGTGTGAGTAATGTCCGATGTTTTCTAGATTTGCAATTTGGCGACAGTCAGTTTGATTCACCCTATTCGGCGAATTTCCCCAAACATATTCGCCGCATAGTCCACGTTCCCGGGTTGAGAGGCAATCCAGGACGCACCTACAATACCGCAGGAGTTGGCAGTGAATTTCCGGGTCTTTTTGAAAATTATGTTGCTAGTATAGTTAATTACTGGCAAGAAACAAAAGACGAGCGACTGATAAAATTGGGTCAAGCTTTTGAGTTATTAGGACTTAACTGGAAAGTTGAAGCCAGACAGATTAATGACGTACAAATTGAACTGCTAGTAGGTCGTTTATCCCGCAGCGGGAGTGCAAGCGATACTGTTAGTATTGCTGATGTTGGCTTGGGAGTATCGCAAACCTTGCCTGTTTTAGTTGCCTTGCTTGTAGCAGAACCAGGACAATTAGTTTATCTAGAACAGCCAGAAATTCACTTGCATCCTCGCGCTCAAGTTGCTTTAGCACAAATCTTAGTGGATTCTGCAAATAGAGGTGTGCGAGTTGTTCTAGAAACTCACAGCGAATTGCTGCTTTTAGCAGTTCAATCGTTAGTTGCCGAGGGTAAAATATTACCGGATTTAGTAAAACTTCACTGGTTTAAACGGCGCGACGATGGTGTTACAGAAGTCAGCAGTGCCGATTTAGACGAGACGGGAGCTTTTGGAGATTGGCCTGAAGATTTGGGCGATGTTTCTTTGCATCTAGAAAACCGCTATTTGGATGCAGCAGAAGCTGTTTTGTGGAAGCGTTAACATGGCAGATAAAGTTTCTAAACGCCTGGTAATAGATGCTTCTGTTGCGCGTGCTGCTGGTGGAGAAGATGCAACCTATCCCATATCGGTTTACTGTCGGGATTTTCTCGAAGCTGTCTTGGATCTTTCTCACCGAGTTGTGATGACTCCAGATATTAGAGATGAGTGGCACAAACATCAATCAAAATCTGCTCGTATATGGCTGCGCCGGATGGTGGCAAAGAAGAAACTATGTATCTGCGATATCGCGGTAGATAATGATTTGTGGTGTCAAGTTGAAGCAATAGCCGAGAGCGATAAAGAGCGGGAAGTAATGGTTAAAGATTTGCGTTTGGTGGAAGCTGCGATCGCTACAGATCGCACAGTAATTTCACTTGATAACAAAGTGAGACAAAGTTTTGCTAAAGTAGCAGTAGATGTCGATCGGCTTAAAGATATTATATGGGTAAACCCGGCCCAAATAGCAGAAAAACCCCTTGATTGGCTGCAAAATGGTGCTGAGCCTGAAATAGAACGATCGCTCGGATTTCAGAAACCAGACAACTGAGTAGATTTAGAGTAATTCCGGGTTAGTAGGATCGTCCGTGCGATCGCCATTTTACCAATTTTTAGTTTCAAGAAATAAACGCAAATTTTATAAACTGCACACAACTCATACCTTTTAGATTAAAAACGTGAGAATGACTGACTGCATAAGGGTTTGGAACACTGACCTACAGTTGCATTGTTTCTTGAAAGTGGTATAATCTGTCCGCCGCCACCAAGCTTTTTCCTTTGATCTCAATCCAATTTTTTAAGGAATCGTGCAAAATGTTGGACATGGGCGATCGCAAAACAGCACTATTGGCTTTAACACTGCTTGTCCCTGCCGCTAGTATCGGTATCATAGCAGCCTTGTATCTTGCCCCTGGAAGCTGGGGACAAACACTCTCAGTCTTTTGTCAAGTTTGGTTGCTGGTTTTTCCGATCGCGTGGTCTGTTTTTGTCGATCGCAAAAAGCTCAGTTTATCCCTGCCCAAGCCCCAAGAATTGCTGGCTGGATCTATTTGGGGAATATTCATGTTTGCGGTAATTCTGGGTATCTATAGCCTTTTTGGTCAGCACTGGATCGATCCTGTAGTTGCTAAAGAAAAATCGTACCAGTTAGGTATTAGCAGCCCTACTATTTACTTGATTGTCGAAGCATATTTTGTGCTAGTTAACTCGCTGATTGAAGAATTTACTTGGCGGTGGTTTGTCTGCAACAAGTGCCAGATTCTCATACCGGGTACAAAAGCAATATTTCTGAGTTCGCTATTTTTCACCCTCCACCACATTTTTGTAATCGCAGCTTACAGCGACTGGCAGGCTGTGATCTTAGGTTCCTTAGCTGTCTTCACCGCCGGGATAATTTGGTCGCATTCTTATCTGACTTACCGTTCGCTTTGGTCGAGTTATATCAGCCACGCGATCGCAGATTTAGCCCTGGCAATTATTGGTTGGCAAATCCTTTTTAACTAGCTGCTTTTTCAGCTACAATCGTCGGCAATTATACAGTAAACATTGACCCTTTTCCCAACTCGTTCTCCCGACTAATATCTCCCCCCATCATCACACAGAATTTCTGGGCGATTGCCCGTCCCAAACCCGTACCGCCGTACCTGCGAGGAGTATAATCGTCCGCTTGCGTAAAAGCTTGAAATACTCTCTCAATTTGCTCTGGCTTGATTCCAATTCCAGTATCGCTGACTGTGAAACTAATCCATTCTTCAGCAGCCGGAATATCCGAACTCGGCTATTGATTGATGCTGTGCAATAATCGAAGTTCATATCTTCCCACCGGAAGATGCTTTCCGTTCAGGCATCTGCTTTTAATTCTAGGTTTGGTTTTGCTGGCGATCGCATAATTTTAGCTGCATAAAAACAGGCCAACCTATCGCTACCAGCATCGGCGGCCCGGCCCCCAAGATCACACCGATTGTCATCGGGAATTGCCAACTTAGGAAAAATGATGCTTTCATAACATGAAATTTTTTGTAGGCGAAATCGCTTGATACATTCCACGAAGCTGCTGCTACTACTTAGGAGTCAAAGTTTGCACGATATAGGCCGATCCACCTTGAGTATTCCTTTGATCTTTATAGGGTCATTTGATAATTTGCTGCTGAAGTTTTGTTACGGTAATTACTTAGACAGGAATTGGGCAGGAACGCTACATATACTCTGCCCCGCAGTGGCAGTCTCTTGTGGCAAATTTTTCAGGCGATCGCCTTTTATTAACAAATTTAAAACTCATGCCGCTAATTAAATTTATATCGGTGAAACTCTATGTTCTGTAGCACGATTGGGAAACCTATTTTTTAAAACAGTGGACGCATCAACTAGGTTTTTTTATGAACACACGAAAACTGAGGGCGAGGGGGATCGCTTTAAAAATCGGCTTTATCCCCTCATTCGCGGCTCCACGACGATGATTCGCGCGATCGCGCCCCCGCAGGTTTCTGAGAAAACCACCATCTATGAATCTTGACCAAATAGGATATTGTGTCAAGCAATACCTACAGCACATTTACCAAAAAATTACAGCCACTGATGGTATTTATATCTGTTATTTTAATGGATCAATCAACATTCTCAAGGTAAGAAGTCCCCTCTTGAATCCAGTATAAAATTTTGCCAAAGGCGATGTCAATCTACTGAATATTGTTGCAGATGCTACCTTTATCCCTCACATTAAAAGTTTGCTGATATTCGGTTTACCGTACATTCCTATCTGTTGGATAAAATGATGTTATCTTGAACAGAGGGTGTTATAGAGCTTGGTGTTTGTCGCGAAACAAGCTTCTATTTGATGAGGTATCTATCTTCGGGATGAACTTTCGCTGATCTGCAAATTATCCCGATGGGAACTGTTTCTGGCTAACATCAATCCTTATGATCAATGCAACGACATTCAAGTTGTGGCAGATAGATATTGGGGTGTTGCGAACAGTCGATCGGTTGGATTCTATGTAAACACCAGGAAAGCGGTAATTAATATTCACCCGCCCCTCTTTCCTTTTGGGCTCTAACATCAGCGCTGCTAGCAGCGCCGAAAGCGAGTAAAAGTCTTCAGCGGGACTTAAAAATGAAAATCACCTTTGTTCTTCCTACTCTGTCTCTAACTGGTGGAATACGAGTAATATCTATTTTCGCAGAACTTTTGAGAAAGCGAGGACACTCCGTGTTCGTCATCTCTGTACCCAGTCCCCAGCCGAGTATGCGCCAGCAAGTCAAGTCGCTGCTGCGAGGAGGGGGTTGGATTTCCCCACCTGAAAATGAACCCTCATTTTTCGATAATTTAGGTGTAGAACACAAAATTACCGATCGCTACCGCCCCGTAGAAGACAAAGATGTACCTGACGCTGACGTAGTAGTGGCCACCTGGTGGGAAACCGCCGAGTGGGTAGCCAAACTCTCTCCTAGCAAAGGAGCAAAAGCTTATTTTATCCAGCACCACGAAATTTTTGACTATCTACCTCAAGGAAGAGTAGAAGCAACCTGGATGCTGCCCATGCACAAAATTACGATCTCTGAGTGGTTAGTTGACCTAGCTCGGACTAAATATGGCGATCGCGAAGTTTCCTTAGCTCCTCCTACCGTGGACACCAAGCAATTTTACGCCTGTCCTCGCAACAAACAATCGGTTCCTACAGTTGGCCTAATGTACTCTACAATCTACTGGAAAGGAACCGACATCGCCCTCAAAGCTTTTTCCCTAGCGGCCGAAAAGATCCCCAACCTGCGTCTGGTTGCCTTCGGTACAGGGGCCCCATCCTCGGAATTGCCCCTACCGGCCAATGCCGAGTATGTAATTCAACCCGACCAAGACAAAATCAAAGACTATTACAGCAAATGCGATGCTTGGCTGCTGGCGAGCCGCTCAGAAGGCTTCGGCTTGCCAATTATCGAAGCGATGGCGTGCCGCACTCCCGTCATCAGTACCCCAGCAGGTGCTGCTCCTGAAATTTTGAGCGGCGGTACTGGCATACTTGTAAGACCAGAAGATCCCGAAGAAATGGCAAAAGCCATAGAGTCTATCTGTCAGATGCCAAATTCCAAGTGGCAAGCCATGTCCGAAGTCGCCTATGCCAAGGTGAACAACTATACTTGGGAAGATGCCACGGATCATTTTGAAGCGGCATTGAAAGTTGCTGTAGACAAATCTAAACAGCGCGACGTTAACGTAGATTCCTTTTCTCCCTACTCTGCGAAGGAAAAAATTCCAGTTCGATGCTAAGTGCCGCGCCGCCATTTGAAACTCGGCGCTACGGGCGTTTTAGGTGCGGGATTCTCGGGAGAAAATCAATATCCTCTGGTGGGTTTCTTCTGCCACAACTAAAATCGCCCGCCTCCTGTTTTCTACGCAGCAGTCTCGACACGAGTTCTGACCGCACCGACGTGGGAATACTGGTTATAAATTGCTCAGCCACAATCTGAACCAGAGGGCGACGGAGGTTTTAAGGCTGGCTCCGTTACAGGTTAAACTTGTCTAGTCATCAAACATCTGCCCATTTGTAATTGGGACAAGTCCCTGACGACAAAGTAAGATCGGCTAGACTATCAAGTGACGATCGCCTCCTGCAGAGATCCGCACCCCGCAGAAAAGGCAAAAATAGGCTGGTAAGTGCGAACTTGCTGTTATGGACGATGCAACTAATCTCCTCGATGCGGCACTGTACACTGCTTTGGAACGTCAGGCACAATTAACCAACAAGACGTAAAATTGAGGTTGATTGAAAAGATTGGGGTTGGGCGATCGTTTAATCAAGAATTTTGAGCGGGCAATTTGAGTTGTCTTTCTAAAATTTTACTGCCAAAAAATACCTATGGTTGCATTAATCCCACTTGCTCTGTTCGGCTTTATTCCAGTCGTTTGTTACCTGTTTGTGAGGTTTCCGGCTCAGCGTGCAGTAATTATAAGTTTTGTGGTAGGGTGGCTGTTTTTGCCGCAAGCTTCTTATCCCATCCCCTCATTGCCATCCTATACCAAAATCTCTGCTGCTTGCTACGGCGTTTTGTTGGGGACTCTTATCTACGATCCTGCGCGCCTGACATCTTTTAAGCCCGGTTGGCTGGACGTGCCAGTGGTAATTTACTGTTTGTGTCCAATTGTTTCACAAGTTAGTAATGGCGGCAGTCCAATTTCTCCGACTATCAACCAAATCGTTACTTGGGGTCTGCCTTATTTTTTAGGACGCTTGTATCTAGGTAGTTTAGACGGGCTGCGACAATTGGCGATCGGGATTTTTGCAGGTGGGTTGGCCTACATTCCTTTTACTTTAGTTGAAGGGGTTAGGGGCCCAATTCTGCACCTAATGATTTACGGCGTCAATGCCTTTGAGGACTGGGGTCAAGCAAGGCGCCTGGGGGGGTGGAGACCGGTAGTATTTATGCAGCACGGTTTGATGGTGGGTCTATGGATGATGACAGCCGCCTTAATCGCACTTTGGCTTTGGCAAACTGGGACGCTCAAAAAGTTTCAGGGTCGTAACATCAAGACTTTAGCAATTATATTAACTATCGCTTTTTTCCTATGCCGTTCTACTGGCGCCTACAGTTTATTTGCAATGGGGTTACTCGTATTATTCTCTGCAAAGTGGTTTCGCACCCCTTTGCCCCTGCTATTCATAATTGGATATATAGTGTTTTATCTGTACGTCGCTGCATCGGGTCAATTTTCGAGCAAAGACGTGATGGACTTCATCACTCCAATATTTGGCGAAGAACGCTCCGCCTCTCTGAAGTTTAGATTTGACATGGAAGAGATTTTGGGGGAAAAAGCGCGGCAAAGATTTCTTTTTGGCTGGGGAGATTCCGGCGGAAACCGCGTTTACGACGAGTCGGGTAAAGATATCTCGGTCACCGACAGCTTATGGATTATTGCATTTGGCGTCAACGGTGCAGTCGGTTTAGCTAGTTTATTTTCTTCTTTGTTACTTCCTGTTATCGTCTTTACCCTGTTCAAGTATCCCGCCAGAACCTGGTCAAATCCCAAAGTAGCGCCCGCTGCCGTCCTGGGAGTAGCCTTAACTATGTACGTGTTTGACTGTGTTTTGAATGCTATGACTAACCCGATTTTTGCGCTGATTGCTGGAGGAATATCGGGTCTCGTCTTAAAAGCTCCAGAAAGTCTTAAGGCCAAGAAAACCAGTTCGCCACCAAGAAGACATTCGCTGGTTCACCAAAAATCAGGATGATTTTCAGGAATACGATCGCCACTTCACTTCAAGCTGGAGACTATATTGCCTTCCCTAGAGACCAAAAACTCAAAAATCTACCACTTTTGGATGAAATCCCGTTCGGAAGTTGCCAGATATTTGTCACTAGGTTAAACTCTTAATCTCATAAACTCTTTTTTTTACATTCATTTGCAATGCTTCAACAAGTATTAGCACTGGATGGCTTTTTACTTGAAACTGTCTTGCGACTTATAAACTTAAAAATTGGCTTTATACACTTTTTCTAAAACGAGCTGATTCTTTACATAATCTTTAAAAATCCTGACTAGACAGGTAGGGCATAGGAGGATATACTGAGAAGACTATGTTCACTGAAGCGCCTAGTTACAACACGCAACTGTATTGTGGGCTATAATAGTTTGAGTTGTAGTTTAATATAAACCGGGAAGGGCATAATAAATGAAAACAGTTAATTTATTGAATGTCTCGATAGATAACTTGTCAATCACAGAGTTGTTTGAAAAACTCGACGGCGAAGGTGGTGTCGTATTTACACCAAATGTAGACCACTTGATTAAGTTGCAGTATGACCGCGACTTCTATGAAGCTTACAATACATCTACTTACAGAGTCTGCGACAGTCAAATATTGATGTATGCCTCCAAGTTTTTGGGTACTCCTCTCAAAGAAAAGATTTCTGGTTCGGATTTGTTCCCTGCATTTTATATGTATCACAAAGATAACGAGAAGATTAAAATATTTTTGCTAGGAGCGGCTGAAGGTATTGCTAGGAAAGCCCAGGAAAAAATTAACCAAAAAATTGGTAGAGAAATAGTAGTTGAAGCACTTTCTCCTTCTTTTGGATTTGAAAAAAATGAGGAAGAATGTGAAACAATAATTGATGCGATCAATAAATCAGGAGCGACAGTTCTGGCTATCGGAGTGGGAGCGCCAAAACAAGAGAAGTGGCTGGTTAAATACAGGAGCAAATTAACACACGTCAAAATTTTCTTAGCAGTAGGTGCAACCATTGATTTTGAAGCTGGTTGCAAAGCCAGAGCCCCCAAATGGATGAGCGAAGTCGGCATAGAATGGGCGTACCGACTGTTAAGTGAACCGAGAAGGTTGTGGAAAAGATATTTGATTGAAGGTCTGCCTTTTTTCCGATTAATCTTAGAACAAAAATTAGGGTTTTATAAAATGCCTTTCATGGAGAGCAAAACCAGCCAGCTAGAATGGAAAGGTGGCTCCTAAAAAGGTGCTCCACCAATATCGAGCGTAAATTAAGCTGAGTATCGGAGAAAGTGGGTTTGACTTCAAGGTAAGACTGATGCAATCTGTGGATAGTCCGATCGTACATCGCACTTGATCTCAAAATAATTCATTTTTGCTTTCAAGTCCAGGTAAAATCGGAAAGAAACCTTTTGTGGAAAATCCTAATTAGGGATGCAACCGATGAATCTGCCTTCTTTCTTGTGGTTGTGGAAAATAGCGGCTTGGTCAATGGGTGTTTCCCTGTTGGCTTACCTGTTGCTGGCCGTTACTGGAACGTGGATGTTTGCCGCTAGGAGTACCAAAAAACCGCGCCCAAAATGGCTGCGTCCCTTTCATTTAGCCACTGGTGCGGGGATGGCGACTTTGGTAATTTTACTGCTGGGAATTGGTGTAGTCGGTACGCTAGGATACTACGGCAATTTGGGTCACTCGGCTCATTTACCGGCGGGGTTAGCTGTTGTGGCTTTGGTGTTGGTTTCTGTTGGAAGCGGGCTGCAAATTGGCCCTAAACATCCTTGGGCCCGCCCCCTCCACATCGGCACTAATTTGGCCTTGTTTGGGGGATTTGTGACTGTGTTGCTCACAGGATGGACGATCGTACAAAAGTATTTGCCGAAAGTTTGAAACCTGTCTATTTGACCTCAAACTATACCAAATTTTCCAGGGAAACCATATATGTAAGGTGCGCCGCAGCGCACCCTAGGTTTAATTTTTTTGCGTGAGTCCGCTTTTGGTGATGAATTCTAAAATATGCTGCGCGGTAATCTGTGGCTTTTCTAAGTGGGGAACGTGCCCGCAGTCGGGTATCCAAATTAGTTGAGAATTTGCGATCGCCCTTGCAAACTTTTCCGCATCCGCCGTCCCCAAAATCCGGTCTTGTTTTCCCCACAAAATCAGCGTCTGCTGCTGAATTTGCGATAATTTTCCCCCAAAACCACCGTAACCGCCGCTTTTGGTAAACGCAATTAAAGCTTGATTCCAGTTGGGCATTTCCAAGTGCAAAGCAGCACAAGTTTGAGCGTCAACAGAAGCCAAATTTTTATCGAAATAAGCATTGACGCTAATTCGCTGGCGAATTTTGGGATTGCGTAAAAATGAAGTTGCTAGATATCCTAAAGGAGGAATTAAAAACTTTCCCTTATTAGAACTGATGGCGAAACCGGCGCTATCTATTAACACTAATTGTTTTACAGCTTCGGGATAATTGAGAGTGAAATCAATTGCTGCTGCACCTCCCATTGAAGCACCGACTAAGATTACAGGCTGCGAAATTAGCGTTTTCCAAAAATAGTAAAGGTGACTTTCAATTGCCCTCGCGCTGAATGCCAAACCGGCCGATCTTTCTGTAAAGCCAAAACCCAACAAATCAACCGCCCAAGTTTCATTTTCGGCCGCCAGCAGTGGCAACAGGCGCCGGAATTCAAACAAGGAACTGTCGAAGCCGTGAAGTAGCAAAATCGGTGTGTTGCCGCTGCCTTGGCGCACGTAGGTTGTGGCAATTGGTTCAGAAGATAGGGGAGTTGTAATTGCCTCCCGTTGAATGCTTTGGGCTAAGGCAATTGAGGTAGATTCTGTGAGTTGTGCGATCGACTTTGGCAGAAAACTTGCTGGCATAATTCTTGATAAATTGTGAATCGGTAGGGGCGATGCCACTCTGTCCGCCCTAACATTTAAGTATATATGCTTGCTCGATCGCTATTTTAGGAGTTGGGGCGAGTCATTAAAATTCGATCGATATTTAGTATCGCGCCGTCCCACCAATGGCTGATTCTGTTTCTGGTTAATATATTTGAGAATTCTTGCTAATAAACAATTTTTCAGATAAGATGCTTAAGAGCAGTAAGTTTGACCATCGCGCAATTTAACCGCAAATTGGCATCTAACCTAAGAGAGATTTCAACTCTAGATCGCAAAAAAACCATCAAATTTCCGATCGCGGGGAACAACTGTATCCGAAATCTCCCCAGAAAACAAGTAGCCTGACAACCGAAGTTTGGCGATGCGTGGACTGCGGTGTAAAATTTATTGAGAATTAATCTCAATTATTTTCGGGAAGTAACGCCAAAAAACTTGCTGCTAAAACCGATCGACTGTGAGAAGAGCCATGAAACAAAACCAAGCATACAGCCAACAGAAGCAAGAGTTAAACCCCAAGTCTTTCGGGGGTTTCACCTTTTACGGCGAGACACCAGAAGTCTCTCAAAGCGAAGACAGCAGCACAGAAACTCAGCCTGCTTTGGGTGAAGGTAAATCATTTCCCCTACCAATGGCAAGCATCGGCGAGACACTGCAGATTGTCAAACTCAAAGGTTCAGAAGGCACGGTACGCCGTCTGATTGGTATGGGATTAGTCCCCACTATTGAAATTCAAATCGTCAGCACCTCTGGCGGTTCCGTCATCGTGGCAATTGGGGACAACCGCATCGGTTTGGGGGCAGGGATGGCACAGAAAATTATGTGTAGGAATTCAAAATTGCCATAAAAAAATTGCATCTACAGCAATCCTATTTCATTGGTAAAAAGATTTTTTTTATTAACCGCAGAGGGCGCAGAGGGCGCAGAGTCTCCAGAAGAGAGAGATGTTCACAGATTCTGAAATTTCATTGAATTTTTACCAATTTAGACTGCATTCAAACAACAGATGAACGAGAAAAAACAACTAGGGGATTTAGCTGTCGGCGCAATCGGCCGCGTCATTGGCTATGAGAAAACAGCCCGCGCCTACAAAGGCAAATTGTTGGCAATGGGATTGACACCGGGAACTGAATTTACTATCACCCGCTACGCACCTTTGGGAGATCCCATCGAAATCCTCGTGCGGGGTTTCAAACTCAGTTTACGCCAAGATGAAGCTAAAACTTTATTTGTAGAAGAGGTTAAATAATGACTAAGCAAATTATTGGATTGGTGGGCAATCCTAACTGCGGCAAAAGTACTTTGTTTAATGCCCTGACCGGTGCTAACCAGCGAGTAGGTAATTGGCCAGGAGTAACTGTCGAACGCAAAGAGGGAAAATACACTCACGATGGTTTAGCAATTACGATTGTTGACTTACCGGGAGTTTATTCTCTTGATGCGGAAGATGGAGATACTGGACTCGATGAATTGGTAGCGCGAGATTATTTGCTATCTGGGGAATCTGACTTAATTATTAATATTGTTGATGCTTCTAATTTAGAGCGCAATTTGTATCTCACTACCCAAATTTTGGAGATGCGCGTACCGACAATTTTGGCGCTGAACATGATGGATGTTGCCAAAGAACGGGATTTCAAAATCAAGGTCAATAAACTTGCAGAACGCCTCGGCTGTACGGTAGTGCCGATGAGTGCTTCCTCGAATGACGGAGTGCCTCTGTTGCGTGATGCGATTAATCGGGCGCTGTCTCAGCCGATCGTACCATCTGCCTATGTCGCTTATCCGGCTGCGATCGAAGATGCGATCGGCCAACTCATCCCGCACATCGAAAAACACAGCCCAAATCGCAACGTCGATGCCCGCTGGACAGCCCTGAAGCTGTTAGAATATCAGGATGAAGTCGCCCCCGAACTCGCCAGTACAGAACTCGAAAAAATCGTCGTTCCGCACCGCCGCCGAGTCCATGAAACCCTCGATGACGACCTCGATATTATCATCGCCGACAGCCGTTACACCTTCATCCGCAACCTAACCCAAGGCGTCGCCGAATGTTCTAGGGAAGTCAAAACCAACGTTTCCGACAAAATTGACCAAATTGTTCTCAACCGTTTCTTAGGCATTCCCGTATTCTTAGCGGTAATGTACCTAATGTTCACCATTTCGATTAACGTTGGTGCAGTGTTTATCGACTTTTTTGACATCGCCTTGGGGACAATTTTTGTAGATGGTTTCGCTAAACTTTTAGAAAGTATCAGCGCACCAGGATGGTTGATTGGACTTCTCGCAAAAGGTGCTGGTGGTGGCATTCAAACCACATCTACATTTATCCCCCAAATTGGGATGATGTTCTTGTGTTTGTCTGTTTTAGAAGACTCCGGCTACATGGCGCGGGCTGCCTTCGTGATGGACAGATTGATGCGATTTGTCGGACTTCCTGGTAAATCTTTTGTGCCGATGATGGTAGGTTTCGGCTGCAATATCCCCGGAATTATGGCGACGCGGACATTAGAAAATAAGCGCGATCGCACAATGACGATTATGATGAATCCATTCATGTCTTGTAGTGCCAGATTAGCAGTTTACGCCCTATTTTGCGGCGCATTCTTCCAAGTCGGCGGTCAAAACATGGTATTAGGACTTTACCTAATCGGAATTCTAGCCGCTGTTCTCACCGGACTAATCCTCAAGAATACCATCCTCCAAGGAGAAGCCGCGCCTTTTGTTATGGAATTGCCACCCTACCACATTCCCAAGCTCAAAGGAGTGCTGCTGCGTACTTGGGACAGGCTGAAAGCTTTTATCACAAAGGCCGGAATTGCGATCGTGATCATGGTGGTTATACTAGGATTCATGAGCTCAGTGGGCACCGACGGTTCCTTCGGCAAAGACAACAGCAAAGACTCAATTCTTAGTGCAGTCGGCCACGCGGCAACACCTGTATTTACACCAATGGGAATCACCCAAGAAAACTGGCCCGCCACCGTCGGTTTGCTAACAGGAATATTTGCCAAAGAAGTAATGGTTGGAACCTTAGATTCCTTGTACACCCAACTAGCAGACGAACAAAAAGCAGCAAGTGGAGAACCGGAGAAAGAAGAAGAATTTAGTTTCTGGGGAAATATCGGCCAAGCATTTTTTAGCATACCAGAGAATCTTACAAAACTTCCCGGTCAACTTTTCGATCCCCTCGGCTTAAATTCTACTAATATTACCGACCAAAAACAAGCGGAAGAAGACCAAGGTATCTCTGGTAGCACCTACGGACAAATGTCCCAGCGGTTCGCTTCCAATCAAGCAGCTTTTGCTTATTTGCTTTTTGTATTGCTGTACTTTCCCTGCGTCTCCGCAACGGCTGCGCTTTACCGCGAAACTAACTTGGGATGGACTGTATTCGCAGGCTTATGGACTACTGGTTTAGGTTACTGGATTGCAGTCCTCTATTATCAAGTCGCGACATATGCAGAGCATCCAGAATCTTCAGTTATTTGGGTAGTGAGACTGGTAATAGCTATGGCGCTGACACTTGCGGGATTAAAAATGATCGGTGCAATACGCCCCAAGCGACGCGCAGCAATCAGTAGTTAGTTGACTGTTGACTGTTGACTGTTAACTGTTAACTACGTTTAAGAATCAAACAAAGGAGAAAAGCCATGATTTTAAGCGAAATCCAAAAATTTATTGCTGACAACAAAAGAGCCTCTATCGCGGATCTAAAAATCCACTTTCGCATGGATGGTGATGCTTTGCGCGGAATGTTAAATCGCCTAATTCGCAAAGGCAGAATTAGCAAAATGGCAGAAGCCAAAAAATGCGGCGGGTGTGGCAGTTGCGCCGACGATGCAACGGAGATTTATGTATGGGTAAATCCTGGCGAGTTGGTGTCAGCAAAAGAGCCCGTTTCTGCAACTTGCCATTAAGTGATATTAATTTCGTAGTAAGGACTTCAGAAATCAGGAAATGGCACTGCCGTTTCCCTACAATTAATCGGGGTAGGGAAACGGCACTGCCGTTTCCTCCTCGCGAGTTCATGATTATTTTGCGGTAGGGATACGGCAATGCCGTCTCCTCTAATCAAATAGCTAACTGATATTCAATTCAAGCAACTGTCTTAACTCTGGCACAAACAAGCGGCTTCTTGGGTGCGGGCTTTAATCGGCAAATAAATCACAAACTCTGCTCCCTGCCCTATTTCCGAATTCACTTCTATTTTCCCTTGATGCTTCTCGATTATCTGGTAGGAAATTGACAGCCCTAAACCAGTTCCTTTACCCACAGGTTTAGTGGTAAAAAATGGGTCAAATAGCCTATTGATTGCATCCGGGTCAATCCCATTACCGTTATCTCTAATCTTCACCACCACTTGATTTACTCCTGCTATTTCTGTGAGGATTTCAATCTCATTGTTTCGCAGATTTGGATTGCTCAACAGTGCATCAGCAGCATTGGCTATGATATTCATGAATACCTGGTTTAACTGCGACGGATAGCACTCTACCAAGGGCAATTTCCCATAATTTTTAATTACTTTAATCGCTGTTTTGATTTTGCTATTTAAAATTAATAGAGTGCTGTCAATTCCTTCATGGATATCGACTGGTTTCATTTCAGCTTCATCTAACCTAGAGAAGTTTCGCAGGGACAAAACAATTTGCTGAATTCGCTCAGTACCCATTTTCATCGAAGATAGTAACTTCGACAAATCTTCTGATAAAAAGTCGAGTTCAATTTCCTCGATGCAGTCTTGAATCGGCGCGCTTGCATTCGGAAATTCCTGCTGGTAAAGTCCTACAAGCTTGAGCAAGTCTTGAGTATATTGGTTAGCGTGAGAAAGGTTGCCATAAATAAAGTTAACTGGGTTGTTAATTTCGTGAGCAATACCAGCCATCATCAACCCCAAACTGGACATTTTTTCGGCTTGAATTAGTTGAGATTGGGCATTTTTTAAATCGTGAAGCGTTTGTTGCAGTTGGTGCAATTGTAGGTTGAGTGTACGATCGCGATTTTCTACTTGTTCTATCATACAGTTGAAAGCTTCCGCAAGTTGACCTACCTCATCAGAGGAAGGAATGGGTACTCTACCAGAAAAGTATTCATTGCTTGCCATCCAATTCACATTTTGAGTTAAATCTAGAATTGGTTTTCCGATGATTCGGCTAACTACAGCACCAACAATCGTGGCTAGAATTACCCCTGCCCAAAAGAAACTATCTAGCCGTTGAGATAAAGTTAATTGCGTTTGCTGCACTGTCGCCATTGGGCTAAACACACCTAGAGCTATGCTATCGCCTATTTCGGAGATTTCTACCGTTTTCATTATGTAAGACAGGCGCTCAATATCTATTTTAGTAGTCGATGTCTGTGGTGTAGGTTTTTTCCAAGATTTAGAGCGAATTTGGGGAAAATCAGTAGCAATTAATTCTCCTGATTTAAAGATTGCGAAGTAGTTTTTACTCTTAGTGTCAATGTTGATTTTATGCAATTGTTCGTCTGTCACTAAGTCACCTACGAGTACAGCACCAATTATCCTATTCTTGCTTCTAATCGGTGCAAATCCTACTAGCAATGCTTGCGGTTTGCCATCAATGCTGACAAAATTTGACTTTTCTAAGCCTTTAAGTGCTGAATTTATCGCTGCGCTATTGATTAACTTCTTATGTATGAGCGAATCTTCTCGCAACTCTGCTACCATTTCGCCCCGCCCGTTTACTACTTTGACTAAATCTAGTTTAAATGTGGTTTTTAGAGATAATATATCTTGACGCAAGATGTCTGTGTTTTTCTTTTCTATAGCGCGAATAAGTTCGGCTTCTTCTGATAGCAGTTTGGCTTGCATTATCAATTGAGTCGATCGACTTTTGAAGTCTCGCACGGCTAAAAATGCTTGGTTTTCAACTTGATCGCGCACTCCTTTTTCGAGAGTGTTGGCAAATCCGATTTTGACTGTGTGTATGACTAATAACAATAGAGTGACGGATACGCTTAGAAACGGCACGATAATTTTGAGGCTCAGCGGTACTCGAAAGTACGGCGGGCTCTTGATTGAGCTGTTGTCGCCCTCGATCGCACTCCTTATATTTTTCATAATTATTAAGAATAAGACTCATTAATATATCATAATACATTAACCGTAAATTTTCATTACGGGGAGCTGCTACTGCTGCAAAGTCTTGATATATAAAGAGTTGAATCTGTAGTAGATTTTGGCAGGCTGGCGAGGAGACTGCTTTTAGCACCCCAAAACTTGTTAGTTATTTATCTCAATAGTGGCGCGAATCTAGAACCTCAAATCTAAAATCGGTTGGCGGCTGTGTAGAGACAGCCAAAAGTTTAGTATTTCTTCCCCAACTTGTTCTGGATAGAAGTGATGAAAAAAATGTCTACCATCTTTACATTCCCAAAGTCGATCGCCCTTTTTCAGAAACTTAAGCCAGGGGCGCATGACAATAGGAGATACTACAAAGTCCGTCTTGCTACTGCATAACAACAAAGGTACTTCTACACCCCCATCGGATAAATTAGTCGTACTAAATAACGAGTGAGGCGAAGGCGAAAGTGCTAAATCTTCTTCAAAATATGATACAAATCTTTGATTGATATACTGATTTTGTTCTCCCAACATATCGCCAACCATTTGAGTTAAAATTTGTTTGCGGCTCCAGGAAAAAGCAGAAAGATGTGTATAGTAATGAGCTTGCCAATTAATAGCAGATGGCAAGCCGACAGCTAAAAGTCCCAAAGAGCTGACTTTGTGAGGATAGCGGCGGGCATACATTAAACCAATTAGTCCGCTGGTACTGTGACCGATTAGATGAATTGGGCTATTCCGCGCTTTCAAATAGTGATGTAGTAGCTCAACGGCGACATCTAAAGAACAAGCTTCATCTTCCGTTTGTTCGTATTCCCATATTTGTATTGGTACTGACTGATTTAAGTAGTTAATGAGAGAAATATCGAATAATTGCAAACTCGGACTGGCACTTAGCCATAGCACATCATCTGAAGTATATCTCATCACTTTTAAGTTAGAAAATGGAGCTATTAATAATTTTAACTGGTTCCCAGACTCTTCTTGGGAACCGATCTCCAAAGGCTTTGCATCGCGGAGTAAAATTGGAGGCAGATCCTGGTAACGAGTAATTGCAAAACCTGCCCACCATTAATCCTAGATCCCAAATTCTGTCTTGAGTTGAGATACCCAAGATTTTACCCGTGCTTCCGTCAGATCGGATTGGTTGTCTTCATCGATCGCAAGACCAAAAAATTTGCCATTAACTACCGCTTTAGATTCATTAAAATCATAGCCGTCTATCGGCCAATAGCCAACAGTTTCGCCGCCCTGTTCCGTGATTTTCTCAGCCAAAACCCCCATTGCATCCATAAAATTATCCGGGTAGCCCTCTTGGTCGCCAGTTCCCAAATAAGCCACCTTTTTGCCGCTAAAATCAATATCATCAAGTTCTGGGAAAAAGCCTTCCCAGTCGCTTTGCAGTTCGCCGATATTCCAAGTCGGACAAGCGATAATCAGACATTCGTATTCAGCAAAATCATCATTTTCAATGCTGCCTATCTCGTGCAAAGTCACGATATCGCCACCAAATTCATCCCGAATCATTTCAGCCACAGACTCAGTTTTGCCAGTTGTAGTTCCGTAGAAAAGACCAATTGATTTCGACATTGTTACTCCGAAGGTAGAAGTTGACAGGGTTTGAGATTTCTTTTTTTTGAGTCAGGATTTGGCATTTCCTGCCTGCAATTCATGCAAAAACAGTAGACGCGATTGTGGCAAACCTGAGAAATCAGGGAGTCAAGACAGCAAGGACACTGTTTTTTCATTGGGTTAAATTTGAAAATTCATCAACCAAGCTGACTCGCTCATATCTGGGTCTGCTTCGCAGTCAATTAGTAACAGATTCAGCGTCGTTTGTACTTTTAGACTGCGCGGGATGCCTGCGGGTACAAACACAAATACTCCGGGTTTTAAAGTGACTGTTCGATCGCACACCGTGAGAGTTCCCCCTCCTTCTAAGACGGCGAGGGTTACATCTTTGGAGTTATCGAGGTCAGGTATTTCGGAATTTTTACCCAAACTCATCAGTTTTTGGCTGTCGGCGGGTTGTCCGTCGCTGATTCGATCGGCGGATGCGGAAACTATTGCTGCTGTCACGGTGATTGACCTCCAGGTACTGTTAACTTCCGGCACTTATTGCAATTAATATTCAATAAGCTACCATGCAATTTATAGAAATTGTCAAGAGTAAAACATTAAGATTTGTTACATAATGCTGTAAAGCCAGGTGTCCGCTCAACGCGAGCAGCCCCAAACTAAGACTGGGCGGTATTTTGGGACGCTCAGACAGCACGGCGTAAGCGCTTAACTTAAAAAATAGTTGGTAATTATTTGCAGTTAGTTCTTAAAATTAGGTTTGTAGTGCGATCGCCAATATAGCAATTCTCAATTGCCCGCAATACAGTAAGGATACGGCGCAGTGCCTACGGAATATGTGTATTGCACTCAACAGGATAAGGTGTACCGCTGCGTGCGTACCCTAAAAAATGCAATAGAGGCGGGTTATAGCCGGATTTGTCGATCGCAAAAATCCGTCTCAAACTCGCCCCTAATGACAACAGTTAACAATTAACTGACTAATTCTTCGCCCCAACGCCAACATACATAATCGACGTATCCTCATTGATTTGGATTTTAAACAACCCAGACTTTTTGTAATCAATATAGTTAGCGAAATTAACTGTTAAAAGTTGAGCCGCTTGTTTGAAAACTGCCCCGGAAGGAAACAACTGCTTTCCGCGTGTAAAATTCCCCCAAAAACCGTGCATCTGGGCTAAAACAGAACCCATTTCTCCAAACATATCAAAACCTTTAATTTCAATATTGCCAAAACCCGTATCTCGCATTACCGCAGACAGTTCCTCCGGCGTAATAAACTTTTCCCAATCGTGAACCCCCCGCCTAATTTCTTGCAAAATATTTTCCATCAGGCCAATCATCACCACTTGCGAGGAAAAAGTTCGATTGATGGTATCAAAAAAGAACAATCCTCCAGGCTTCAGAATTCTGTGAACCTCAGACACAACTTGTTTGTAATCAGCAACGTGTTCTAAAACATCCACGCAAATTACCACATCAAAGGTATTGTCATCGTAGGGCATATTTTCGGCAAAACCTTGCCTGTAGTCAATCTCAAAACCGCTGGTAACTGCGTGATTTTGAGCGGCTACAATACATTTCTCCGATCGATCTATTCCAGAAACAATAGCACCTCTCTCGGCCATAAACTCGCAAGAAAAGCCGCCCCCGCACCCGACATCTAAGGTTTTCAGCCCTTGCCAATTAGTCGCGTGTCTGTCAAAAAACTCAAATCTGGGTTTATTTAGGTGGTAAAGAGCATAGATTTTAGATTTTTCGTCCCACCAATTATCAGCATTTTCATCATAAAATTCTAAATCATTTTTTACTTCTGTTTTCTGCACGATTTTTTCATTCCTGATTAGTGGAAAATATAGATGGCGATTGCACTTTTGCGTGATTTTATAGGACTGACGCCAAAAAAACCAATTTCTGTAGAAAATCGGATGTTTCGTGACCAAGAATTTCAAAGGTGGTACCCGCCACGTGATTTACCCGTGGAATCAATCCACAATCGAAAATCCTCAAGCCCCCGCATTTATCTCGCGCAAGTCAATCGAAAATCTAAAATCTAAAATCGAAAATCGATTGACGAGTTCGCAGGCCGACACCAGGTTTCTGAATCCGCGCGCGTAAGTTCTATGTTCTCGTTAGTTGTGAATCGCCACAGTTTTTTATTATAATAGCTCTGGCATAAATTTCAACCAGATGGATCGCGTTTCTATTATCATCCCAGCCCTCAACGAAGCGACTTGTCTGAAACGCACCCTCCGCCAACTCAGCATCCTTAATCCTCCCGCTTGGGAAGTGTTGGTGGTAGACGGCGGCAGTCAAGACGACACAACGGCGATCGCACTTTCCGCCGGCATCCGCGTTATTTCTAGCAGTATAGCCGGACGTTCCCTGCAAATGAACTTAGGTGCTCAAGTCGCCACCGGTGAAATTCTGTGCTTTCTGCACGCCGATACTTTAGTTCCCGACGACATTGTAGCAGTCATCCAGAAAACATTGTCCGATGCCGAAATTGCCGGCGGCGGGTTTATCTCCCTGATGGCTGGTTCGCAGCAAACAAGATGGGGTTTTTCCCTCCACAATTACCTCAAAACTTATTACGCGCCGCTGCTATTTCGACCTCATTTATTTTTCCAAGGATTGCGCCTGCTGTTTGGCGACCAAGTTATTTTTTGCCGCCGTACCGATTTTTGGGAATGCGAGGGTTTCGATGCTGCGCTGCCAATTATGGAGGAAGCGGATTTGTGTTTGAAGTTAGTGCGACGCGGGAGACTTAAGTTAGTCAATCGGGTAGTGGAAAGTAGCGATCGACGAGTTGCGATTTGGGGCGAATTTAAAGCAATTGCCATCTATCTTGCGATTGGTTTTTTGTGGGGCTTTGGCGTTTCTCCCCGGTATCTCAAGCAGTTTTATGAAGACATCCGCTGAAACAAAAAATTTGATTAAATTCCCAAAATGTACTGGCTGTAATTTTTGGGCAAAACTGCTAGAAACAGATAAATAATCGCCCAACAACCTAACAAAGTCCCCGTAACTAAAAAGCCGAGCTTCAGCAGGGGATTTACCGCGTCAATAAACTTATAAAACACTAACAACACATATAGCAATCCTAAATGATTCATACCAATTTAATATGAAGCTGCATAGAATAAAGCTTCAAGAATGAAAGTGTAAGAAGATAGTGAACTGATTTCTTC